>CAVDPO010000049.1:0-3591 GCA_963610855.1 Segatella copri | reverse complement strand
CTCTAAACATAATTGCAACACTCACTTTGGAACGCTAGTTCATAAAATCATAGAAAACAAAATCAAAAAAGTAGAAGATAGTCTTGAAAACGATATTGAATTGGAAAAAATCTTACCACAAAAAGTATCCGTCGAAGAGAAAAAAAATCTCCTAAGAGATGCAAAAAAATTGGCACTATCGTTTATGAATTCTAGTTTATACAAGAGCATTCAAAATATGGACTTAATGTCAGAAAAACATTTTCTCTTATTTGACGGAACATCTTTCATTGAGGGTGCAATTGACCTACTTGCAGTTGGAAAAGACGAAATTTATATCATAGATTTTAAGACAGATCTCTCTTATTCTCCAAATGATCATAAAATACAACTTTCACAGTATGTAAAAGCTGTCTCCAGTATGCAAAAAGGGCATCAAAATGGCACTCAAGACAACGCAATAAAAAAGAAAGTTCGTGCATTTGTGCTATATTTACGAGATGTTGAGAACTATATTGAACTGACCTAGTACAAAAATAGTACAAAACTTCTTAACATTGCTCTTTGCTACAATGTAAAACTTTAGGACTTAACAGAACCCAAGTACACACAACAAGACAAATTGCAGCCTCTACAAGAAGTAGAGGACCTTTGTTATTAGCCTGCGTAAAAAGAGCATTAGTCTTGACAGCAGCGTCTTCATAAGTGAAGAACCATGCATTTATGATGTTGTTTGCAATGTGAATTCCTAAAGCTGCCCCAATGCCTTTTCGCTTAAGAGTAATGAGCATAAGAGTAAAGCCCATCATAAAATAGAACGCCATAGCATAAAAAGCCTTAGAGCCGGCGACTTCTGGATTAGAAAAATGTGCCAACGTAAACAAAAAGGCCGATGCCAAACAGTAATAAAGCGTTTGCAATGGCCTAGTTTCCATATTGTCACTTATAAAATAAGCAATATATGCACGAAAAAGGAGCTCTTCCAAAAATGCTGCAACAATAACAAGAATTAAAGCCAAAAACCAGTCCAAAAGCCAAAGTAGACTATTATAAGTCTCTAAAGTATAAGCAAAGTTTTGTGGATATATTTTCATCAATACAAAATTAATTATAAGTTGCAGAGCAAGCATCACAACAAAACCAATGGCAAGACCTTTCCAATCAAGTTTGCCATCTTCTCCAAGCATTTTAGATATTGGAAAACCTATAAAACGTTTAATGACTACAAGTGCAATGATTATAAAAAGCACATAGCTTATAATATTCAAAAAAAGTTCCATTCTAAGTCCATCAGAAAACCTTGGCATGACCAAAGAAAGAACAACCCATAGCGTATAAATGAGAGGAAGTCCAAAGAACCACTTAGAAAGGCGCCCTAAATTTTCTTTAGGATACATGGGCTTACGCACTTTTTTATCTAAATTATCTGTATTTTTCATATTTTAAACCATCCAAAACTCATATCTTACCACCTATTGCACACCAAAATTACACATCAAAACGCTTTTTTGCAAGTTTCATGTACCATCCAACAAAGGGACTTCCATACGGTAGCTTAATTTTCTCATTTTTTAAGTCATTGCAAATAGCATTTAGCACCACAGACCCATCTTTAGACATTTCAATTCCCGTTTCACTTTGTGGCACATTAGCACTCAGTGTTGCATTAGCACTCAAAAAATCGCTTTCAAGCATAGCGGTGCTATAACTTGGAAGACAACCAACATGGGAACACAGTCTATTTACAACTTTTAACGCATATTGAGGCTTGGCAACTTCACCTTCACACACGCAAATAGAAAACAAATACTCCATATTTTTGAGCTCAATAGAACCAAGTCCATTGCAAATAAACTTTATCATGTTATCACTTATATCTTTACCACGCTTGTAATAAAGAAGTCCAACATGGCTAATATCTTCCAAAATATCTGGTGCATTAATGGCATTTTCTAGTTTAACAACCTCTCCGTCTACACTCTTTGCAATTTCTCTTGCAAGAGCCTCAAGTCCATCCTCAAACACCACTCTAACCATGAAAACCTCCTTTTTTCACGCACTTTTTAACCATTTTTTCTAGACCGATATCCTTATTCTAACCTTTTCTAGCAAATCAAAAAAAGTAGGAAAAGTAATACTTACAGCATCAGAGCCCAAAATAGTAAGATTTTTAGAGCATCTAAGAGATGCCAAAGCCATAGCCATGACAATTCTGTGATCATTGTAACTATCAATAATTAGGGGTTCCTCTATATCTATATTATATATAGGACCATTTATAGATGGCTTTAGCACAAAAGGATCGGCCTTATTAGAATTGATATCCAGCTTGTCCAAAGTATCTTTCTTTTTCAAATTGCCAAATTTCTCAATAGGAAAAATCTCAAGCCCATCATCAAGCTCAATAGCCTTTCCACCCAAAGCATTAATATTGTGGGCCATAACATGAATACGGTCAGTTTCTTTAAGACGTGCTTGCGCAACATTAAAAAGCTTGATAGGCCCGTTTGCAAAACATCCTGCAATAGCCAAAACAGGCAAGGCATCTGGAATATCGTTTATATCAAACTTCCCACATTTGAGCCTCTTTGGCCCTTTAACCGTTACTTTGTTATCTTGCCATTGGACAATACAGCCCATTTTTTCAAGAACATCCAAAACAGCCTTGTCTCCTTGTGGGTCATCTTTGCAAAGTCCACTGACTGTAATTGTCCCGCCTGTAATAGCTGCAGCACAAAAAAATGCACTTGCTGACGAATAATCTCCGCCAATGTCTTCTTCAAAACTCTTATAATGTTGGTTTCCTTTTACAGTAAAGTGTGAGAATGTGGAGTTGTGTTCAAGCTGAATGATTTGTTTTTTTAGCCAATACTTTGTCATTTCTATATATGGTTTTTCAAAAAGAACTGGAACATCTATAACGCTATCTTTTTGAGCCATTGGACAGGCCAAAAGTAGAGCAGAAAGATATTGGCTTGTAGGACATTCAATAGAAGTCCTCCCTCCTTTCAACGGCCCTTTAATGCAAAATGGTAATGCTTTTGCATCTTGTGGAATTGTTGTTGCTCCCAAGTCTCTAAGACTATTTAGAAGTGGTTCAATAGGGCGTTTTTGTAACTGCTCATCCCCTGTAAACTTAACATTTAGGCCCAAAGCACAGCACATAGCTGTTGCCAAATAAAGAGTAGTTCCGCTATTGCCACAATCAATAGTAATAACATTATCTATTGCGTTTTCTTTTGTGCTATCTTTTTCGTTGTAATGTGCTATGAGCTGTAGCGTTTTGTTTTTTACCAAATTTGTAGCATCTACAAAAAGGCTTGTTTTGCCATTTTTGTTAGTTGTGTATGTTATATTTGCGCCAAGGCTCTTACAAAGCTTAATGCAAGAAGTAGTGTCATCAGATATAAGAGCATTATGTAAAACACATTTAGAATTAGAAAAAAGTGCAATTAATAATGCTCTTATAGTATGGCTCTTTGAACCTGGTATATCAATGTGGCCATAAATCCCAGCCGGCGACAAAGTCTTATTCATATTGTGGCTTATTTTCCTAACTATTTAGAATTTTTTGGACTTGCCCTATTGAAATAGAGGCATATTGTGCAATCT
>CAVDPO010000048.1:0-11267 GCA_963610855.1 Segatella copri | reverse complement strand
GGTATGGAGAGAGAAGATGTTTTGAGGCTTTTGCTCCAAAGCACCTTGTTTTTACATATTCACAAGCAAAAGAACAAATCCTTAAAGTTGCTTCTTGGCTCTACGCTCAAGGAATTCGCAAGGGCGACCGAGTAGCTGTAAGTGGCAAAAACAGTCCCGAATGGGCAATTGCATACATGGGAATCCTTTACATGGGAGCCATTGTTGTTCCGGTTGATTACTCTTTAAGCGACGAAGAAATTGAATATCTTGTAGACTTTGTTGAAATCAAAGGATTCTTTATTGATGGCGAACGCTACGAGAGAATTGGCAAAAACAACAAGTACGGGTTCAAAGTAAGCCTAGAAGAAAAAGACCACGAAGAACAATACATACTCAACTTGCCAAACGTTGGAGAACAACCAATTGAAGAGCCAGTTTCAAAAGACATGGCAGCTTTCCTGTTCACAAGTGGCACAACTGGCACACCAAAAGCTGTTATGCTCACGCACGAAAACTTGGTAGCCGACGCTTATCTAGCCCAAGGCAGAATGAACATTTACGAGACCGATGTTTTCTACGCAATTCTACCCATACATCACGCTTACACAATGCTTGCTGTATTTATTGAAGCAATATCTGTAGGCGCAAACATTGTATTTGGTAAACGCCTTATTGTATCGCAAATCTTCAAAGAAATGCGCGAAGGCAAAGTCACAATGTTCTTGGCAGTCCCAATGCTTTACAACAAGATGATTTCAGCCATGATGAAGGGCGTCAAAGAAAAAGGCCCATTCGTAAATGGTTTAATTCACGCAATGATGGGCTTTTCTGGATTCTTCAAAAAGGTGTTCAACGTTAACATCGGCAAGAAAATGTTTGGTTTCATTCTCAAGAAAGTATCACTTGATAAAAACAGAATTTGTATTTCTGGTGGTGGCCCTCTTCCAGCATCGACCTTCAAACAATTCAACCAACTTGGAATTGATTTTGTGCAAGGGTATGGTCTTACAGAAACAAGCCCCATAATAACGCTCAATCCAACTTTTGACTACGAAGAAACAAGTATTGGTAAGTGCATCCCTCAGGTAGAAATTGATTTTAGAGATAAAGACGACCAAGGCAATGGTGAAATTTGTGTTCGAGGTGTCATTGTCATGCAAGGCTATTACAAAAACCCAGAAGCTACTGCTGAAATCATTGATGAGGATGGCTGGCTCAGAACTGGAGACATTGGATACCAAGATGACAGAGGTTTTGTGTACCTCACAGGCCGAGCAAAGAATATCATTGTTACAGAGGGTGGAAAAAATGTCTTCCCTGAAGAAATTGAAGACCACTTCCAGCTTTACTATGATGTTGATCAAGTTTGTGTTCTTGGATATGTGCTTGATGCAAAAATGAAAACAGAAGGCGTTTGCGCTTTGATTTATCCTTCACAGGATTGCTCAAAAGCAATTACCAAGAAAGAAGATATGCAAAAGCACATGGAAGAAATTGTAGAAGCTGTTAACAAGGAGCTTCTTCCATACAAGAGAATTAGGAAAGTCTTTGTAGTTGATGAGCCAATGGAAATGACATCAACTAAGAAGATTAAGAGATTTGTTGTTGCTAAGAAATATAAGGAGCTTGTCAATGGACAGTAGTTTTAGAGCTTCCTTAAGAAGCAAAGCTCAAACATTAGATCCTGTCGTCATGGTTGGCCATGACGGCATTTCTACTGGTGTTGTAGACGCATTAAAACAAGCTCTTGATTGTCATGAGCTAGTTAAAGTGCGTTTTCAAGATTTTAAGGATCAAACCAAAGTCTTGGCCGTAGCCCTTGCACAAGAAACAGAAAGCGAACTTGTGGCCACAACAGGCTTTACGGCTGTTTTCTACAAAGAAAACAAAGAGCTTCACAAATAAAAAGGGTGCGGCAAACAAACCCACAAATAAAAGTTTTGTGAAAGCTAGTTGACAAATAGAAATCTTTATTGTAATTTCAAGAAGTCAATTGGGATCTTGGTGAAGCTGGTTATCACGCCACCCTGTCACGGTGGAGGCCACGGGTTCGAGCCCCGTAGATCTCGTAAGGTAAAGCCTTGTAATGTAACAAATTACAGGGCTTTTATTTTTATTTTAGGTCTTCTTAACCCCCTCATGTGCCAAGTCTATGTGCCAAGTAAAGAAAAGATAATTGAAAAGAAGAACTATTTTTTCGCTGAAAAATTTTGGTAAAAAGTTCCTTTGCCGTACAATTTAGGTAATGAAAAATAATAAAGTTCAATTATCTACAGAAGAAAACGCTAAGCAGAATCCTGAAAAAGGAGCTGTCATGAGCAAAAGAAGGGCAAAAAGAACCACAACCAATTGTGAGCTCTTTAGTCTTTATCCATCACCAGATGGAACATTTTGGAAATGGTTCAGATTTAATTCCCAAAAGAACCGTGGAGGCAAAAAAGACATTGCCATAATAGCTAGAAAAGCGGGTTTCATTGTTAACGAGCCAATCACTAATGTGCTCGATGCAAGAATGTACGTTGAGACTGCTATTGAAAAAGGACTCTTACAAGTTCCTGGTTCAGACCCATTAGGCGGAATGAAAAACGCATGCAATATTAAACTTAGAAACTTTGTAATTAGGATGATGGATCCCAAAGAAGACCTTTTTAATTGGTTACAGGGAGACCCTAAAACAAAAATTGGTATCCGCCGTTTTAAATCCTATGCCTCCTCTTTTAGGCTTCATGGCTATGATGCCCTTCCAGAGAACTTAAAACTAGTAGAGGCCACACGTGAAGATATTGAGCGTTTTATTAGAAAAATGAGGTCTTCTTCTTGTTCCGATGATATCGTTAGCAACTGCTTTCAGTCTGTAAGAAAAGCGTATCTGTACGCAATCAAAGAACTAAAAATAGTTCGCGAAGATCCAACGGAGGGGATAAAAATTACATACACTAGTAATAGCGAAAGAGATCTTCTTAGACCTTATGAGCTAATAGACTTACTTGAAAACCTTAGACAAAAGGCAGAAAGCACAGAACCCAGTAAACGCAGTTACGCGAAAAGCATTTATGTAGCCGTAAAACTTATGATTCATACTGGCATGCGTGAAGGAGAAGTAAGAGCATTAAGAATTTCAAAAGTTGAGAGGCTCCTCAGCGACCAAAGAGAACCAACAAAAATATTCCGTATTAGAGTTGACTCTAGTTGGGAAGAAATGACTCAATCCATTAAGCCTCCAAAGAATGGAAAATCTAGAGACGTTTTTATTTGGGAAGACCTTGCAGAATTGCTGTTTGACCTTTACAAGGAAAACAAAAGCCCTAAGGGTTTTATTTTCTGTTGCTTAACTAACACCTCAATTCCTCTCACAAAAAACAATTTCACGGACTATGTATACCCTGCGTTGAGAGAGATAGGAATACCAGAAGAGAAGAGACTTGAAAGAAAAATTACCATGCATTCTTTTAGGCATTTTTTCATAACTCGTGCAGAAGCTATATCTTCATATCAGTGGCATAAGGAGATTATGGAAACAACAGGACATGAGACAGAAACAGCACACTCTGTGTATATTCAATACAACTTTCTTGCGGCCTATTATATGGCTCGTCTTTCAAGAGATTTGCTTAAAGAAGACAATCTAAAAGAGATTTATAAAGATGCAATTGTCGAGGCGGGAACGCCATTATTTGATAAGAAGGAGGAATGATTTTATGGAAAAGAAACCTTTCATAAGTTATTCAGAAGCAGCTGAGATTTTGGGCATTAAAATGACCACTCTCTACAGCTACATTTGGGCAAGAAAGCTTGTCCCAATTAAGAGACCAGGCTGGAAATCTGTCTTCAACAGAGACTACATAATGGCCATAGCAAACGGGACTTCTTTGGAAGAAGAGAACGAAAAAAGAAAGAAGTAAAACAAGACTTTCTCTTCCTAATCTCTAGCCTCTTTCTTAAGGGGCTAGAGATAGTTTATGCCCTCTAGAACATTAAAGAAGGTTTTGAAAACCCTCAAAAAAACTCTTTGCAAAAGACAAGAAATACTGGTTTGTTGTTCATTTTTTTAACGGCAAGTGGCTCAGTTTTGATCAGTTATTTTGGCTCAACCCTAATCAATTTAGTGGCTCTCAACTTGGCGTAGTCAAGAACTGTTTTTTTCACAACTAACTTTTTATAACAAAAAGAATTGTAAGTCAAAACAACAAAGATTTTTCACCGTACGAAAAAATGTGAAACAATTTATGTGTCTACATCATAACAAGTTAATAGGTTTTTTGTGGCCTTTTTGGTGTGTTTTTTTCACAAATTAAGCATGTTGCTGTAAAAATGTTGTATTTTTCACGCATAATTCAATACGGCACAAACAATTACGCATAAAAACAACAGCTGTTTTCACACCTTCCTTTTTTGTGAAAACGTTTTATTCTTTTTAGAAAAAGAAAATAGCTCGAGAAACTCGGTGAAATAAGTAGGATTTTTTCATGCTTCTCTTTTTATCTTGTGGAGACCCTCTAAAAAACACCTTCAAAAATCACACAAAAATGGCTTAAAAAAACAACCTTCCGAAAAGGTCACATTTTGCCTTAAAAAACTACCTCTCAAGCCATCTTAACTAAGAACCTGAGAGGTAGCGAATGCCAATACCAATGAAGAGCTTTTCTCCTGTTGAAATTGAGAAGAAACTGGCTCAATCAAATGCTATTCTTCAGTGATGTTTTTCGTTTCTATGTACAATTTTTTGAGCGCAAAAATTGCACTATAATTCTTTGCTTCTACTCTTAACATCACCTTGGAACTTACATTTTCTAGAACACAATCAAGCCCTTCCAATTCCAATTGTATAGAATCTCCTTCTTTGAAGAAAAGGCTATAACCTTGTGCTGTTGGACGCACAAGAAGAGTCTTTTGAACTCCCTCTTGTTGCGCCTGTTTGTTCGTTGTGTAAAGATGCAAAACCAATTCATGAAGCAAAGCATTTTGCTCTTCTGCGATAGCATAAATCTCAAAGAAGACATCGGTAAATGTGTCTAAACAAGGCCCGAGTAGATAATTGTTTTTTGAAACTACATTCATAAAAACGGCTCCTGTTAATTCAGATTTTAATTAGGTAAAACTTACCCTTTTTCATGTGGACGACAATGCGCCTCAAGGCGCAAGAAACAAAGACTCAATTATAAAACAAGCTCATGAAATGCCCTCCCTATCTCAAGTTTGGGTACGATAAAACTTGCATCATAAAGTGGCGTTGACAAGCTAAGAATTGGAGTGTTGTTTATGCTCTCAATACAAACAGTGTATCCTTCTAGCGACAAACTCAAATGCTCCCTTGGGTCTAAAAGCATAGCGTAACCCTGTCCCGTTAGATGAGCTTGAACGCGCTTAGAACGAACACTCCATTTATCGTTACCCTTAGATAAATTAAAGAACACATTTGTCCGTTTAGGCTCCGTAAAAGTACTGATAGCGGTAATGCTAAAATTGATTTTCTTTTTCAGATCCAGACAAAGGCTAAACAATGATTCTCTTGCTGCAATAAACATATTATTGCCTCCTTGTTATTTTTGATTCTTGGCACGTAGAAGTTCACAACTTCCCATTAAAGCCTAATTTGCATAGGGGCGAAAAAGCGCCTCAAGGCGCGGGGC
This sequence comes from Segatella copri, assembly GCA_963610855.1. Taxonomy (GTDB): domain Bacteria; phylum Spirochaetota; class Spirochaetia; order Sphaerochaetales; family Sphaerochaetaceae; genus UBA9732. Next base: position 5,655 of record CAVDPO010000048.1, on the reverse strand, counting down.
TAGAAAAAATCTTACTGAAGACCCCGTTTGAGCTTTGGTCTAACTCACCAAGGAATTACAACCTGGATAGAAGTCAGATTCATCATCAAAAAAACACTAGATGAACGGCTCAAGGAGTATTCTTATGATTGAAAACAAAACCTATTTAACTTATTCAGAGGCAGCAGAAATGCTGGACATTAAGTTGTGTACCTTGTACAGCTACGTCAGTAAGGGAAAACTTACCCAAGTTAAGAGACCTGGTAAAAAGTCAGTCTTTGACAGGGACTACATAATGGCAATTGCATTGGGAGAACTAGTAACTACAAACCAAGGCAGCCCCGGCAGGGAGGTGGAATAAGTTAGAAAAGGGGAAAAGAAGACTTTGAACAGAAAAGTTTTTTACAGAAGACCCCATTTTCATTTGGGTATAACGCACTAAGGACGTACAATTAACATAGTACAATTAAGAATCGGAGGAAAAATGACACCAAAAAAGATAAAACCACTTCTCATAGCCACATTTCTCTTGATTTTTCTCTTACTTCTCTCCTGCTCACAACTAGATCTTGAAAATGACCCCACAGAATTGGTTTCAGGAAGCACAGAATGCGTGAGCACCACAACCGGCAAAGCAAAAGTCATCATCCTCTCCGGCCAATCCAACGCAGCAGGGGTCACGCCAGCTGGCGATATAAGCTCAGAAAAAAGAGAACTCTACGCTACAGGCTATTCCAACGTACTAATACGCTCCAACACAGACACCATACATACCGATGCTTTTGTCCCTGTCACATCCTCGTTAGGCTACAAAGAAGGCTTCTTTGGTCCAGAACTTGGCATAGCAGAAACCTTAAGTGAAAAATATAAAGACGAAACAATTTACATAATCAAGTATGCTCGTTGTGGACACAACCTTTACAATGATTTTTACCCTGGTAATAACACCTACAAAGAGCTTATTGAATGGATTGACCAATCCTTAGAAATACTCAAACAGCAAGGCATAGAATATGAAATTGTAGCCTTTGCATGGATGCAAGGAGAGTCCGATGCCATAAATTACTCCACAGCCCGCCAATATTATGAGAATGAAAAATACTTCATAAATTCTCTTAGACAACGTTACAATTCAGTCTCGCTACCTGGAGGGTTCTTCTTTCTTGATGCAGGAATAACCACAAACTGGAAGTATTACACCATTATCAACAATGTCAAATACAAACTTAGCAAAGACTTGCCAAGATGCGTCTTTATCAATGCAAACGCAAACATCCTAAACTGCCAACCCACTGACAAGGCCCACCTAGACGCCCCTTCCATGCTAAAACTGGGACAATTATTTGCCACACAGGTTGAGTTTCATTTAAGAGAATAAAAACGAAAACAATAAAAACGAAAACACTTCTTTTTTTACATAGCACATGTTATAGTTAAGGGACGGCTAAAGGGACGGCTAAAGGGACGGTTAAAGGGACGGTTAATATCAAATTCCCATATACAGGAGTAAAGCATGGCATTACCTATAAGCATAAACGAGTTGATTGAAAATCGCATTGTAGAGAATACCCGTTTGGAATACAAAACAGACTGGAATCCAGAGCCAATAATACATTCCATTACAGCATTTGCCAACGACATAGATAACCTTGGTGGAGGCTATATTGTTATAGGCATTAAAGAGGAAAATGGAATGCCAGTGCTCCCAATCAGTGGGATTAATAAAAGCTCTATTGATGCAATACAAAAGGATTTACTTAATAAATGCAATTTAATTGAACCAAGATATCTCCCTGTTGTAGAGCCCGCTGTTTACAACGGAAAGAATATAATTGTCATATGGGTTCCCGGCGGTGACGATCGTCCTTACAAATGTCCAGTAAAACTAAATTTTGAAGGGTCTCCTCAGAAAAGTGAAAGAGCATACTATATCCGCAAGATGTCCAACACAATCCGTGCAAACACAAGAGAGGAACGTGAATTAATTAGCCTTACTAGAGATGTTCCTTTTGATGACAGAATCAATCCACATGCAAATGTAGAAGACTTGAGGTCTAGTCTAATTAGTGAATTTCTGCATTCTGTAGGTAGCGAGTTGTATTCAAGTTCACTTACACGCCCTTTAAATGCCATTGCCACAGACATGAGACTTGTTAGAGGACCGTCTGAATACCGCAAGCCTGTAAACGTTGGACTAATGTTCTTCAATGAACGCCCCGACAACTTTTTTCCATACTCTCAAATAGAAGTAGTTATAAAACCAGATCCTACAGGGTTAAATATGAGAGAACGTATATTTAGAGGTCCGTTGGATAAGCAACTTAGAGATACACTTCAATATATCCACAACTCAATCATTGAGGAATATGTAACAAAACTTCCAGACAAGGCAGAGGCGGTTCGTCTATACAATTGGCCTTATAGAGCCATAGAAGAAGCATTAAGTAATGCAATTTATCATAGATCCTACCAAATTCATGAACCAATTACAGTTACGGTCACACCAGAGAAAATGGAAATATTGAGCCTTCCAGGTCCAGACTCTTCAATCACAGATAAAGACCTCTCCAAAGGAATCCTTGTTTCAAGTAGGTATAGAAACAGAAGAATTGGAGACTTCCTTAAAGAACTCAAAATGGTAGAAGGAAGAAATACAGGTGTCCCTCTAATTATTAATGCAATGAAGCAAAATGGATCGGATGCACCTCAATTTAAGACCGATGCAAATAGGACATACTTTCTTGTTGTTCTTCCAATCCACCCCGTTTTTATTCATGAAAATAGTGCAAAAGAAACAATTGTGAGTCCAGAGAGAGTTAAACACAAGAGAAGAAACAGAGAAGAACTGTATCACATGATAGTTGTAGCCCTAAATCAAAATGAATTATCCATGAGAGAGTTAGCCTCTCAGCTGGGTTATGTAAAACTAACAGACTCTATACGTTCAATAGTAAAGGAACTATTAGATAAGGGAGAAGCAGAATTGTTATATCCTAATAGCTCTTATTTTCATCCAAAGCAAAAAATAAAATTGAGGCATAGATAAACTATTATTTAGATAAACTATTATTTTTGCATTTCCTTGCGTTCAGTGATATTCTGAGAAGTTGTATACACAGTATTAGTTGGAGAAAACAAATAGTGATTAATATAAGAAAACTTGAAGCAGAATTATAGGAATCAGCAGACTTATTACGTGCAGGTTCTAAACTTACATCAAACCAGTACTGTATTACAAATTACCATAGCGACGGGCAATCCAGTATATGGCAAATCACTCGGATAAATTCTGGCTTGAATGATTATAAACCTTCCTGTTTTGAGGATACACCAGAACATAAAAATATTGTCTTTTCAGATACACTTACTTTGGCAAAGACAGATGAGGGGATGAAAACTGCATAGATTATTGCTGAAATGTGCGAATAACGATGCCAGAACGGAAGAAAAAATTATTGATAAGAACAGGCCGATCTGTTTGTGGGAGAAGAATAAATTGGAGGTTTATTATGAAAAAGATTGATGGCTCGCCCAAGAGTTTAAAGCAGCTACTACAGAACACAAAATATTCCATCCACTATTACCAGCGCGAGTATATGTGGCAGCGGAAGCACATAGAGGAACTGATAGATGACCTGACATCGGAGTTTCTGGATTACTATACTCCGGGAGATGACCGGCAGGCTGTACAGGACTATGGTGCCTACTTCATGGGATCTATCGTACTTGCCGGACGCGAGAATGCTATCATCGACGGGCAGCAACGGTTCTCATCGCTGACGCTTCTTTTGATGTACATTAACAATCGACTGCGGACACTTGGTCAGAACTACAGCATGATCGAGCAGATGATTTTCTCTGAGGCATACGGTACAAAATCCTTCAATATCAATGTCGATGACAGATCAGACTGCATGAACGCCATTTTCAATGGCCAGCCGTTTGATACGACGGATGTCGGCGAATCTGTGCGCAATCTTTATGCCCGCTACAATGACATCATCGATGTTTTTCCTGAGGATGACATCACAGATGATATGCTTCTGCATTTCTGCGACTGGCTTGCCGAGAAGGTGTTCTTCATCGAAATCGTGGCTACCACAGAGCAGGATGCCCATAAGGTGTTCGTGACCATGAATGACCGAGGTCTTAGCCTCACATCTACGGAGATGCTGAAGGGTTATCTGCTGTCGGAAATAAAGGATGATGTCAAGAGGGAAAAGTTGAATGTCATCTGGAAAAACAAGGTGCTTTCACTGAAAAAGGACGATGACAAAAGCGACGAGTCATTCATTAAGGCTTGGCTCCGTGCGCAGTATGCGGAAACCATCCGTGATACAAAAGCTGGTGCTGTCAACAAAGACTTTGATATCATCGGTGGCTCTTTCCATAAGTGGGTACGAGAAGAACGGGACAAGCTCGGACTTGATTCTACGGATGATTACGAGCAGTTTATAATGAAGTTTGCAAAGTTTGCCGATATCTATATGAAGATTCGGGAAGCTGAGAGTACGTTCGCAGAAGAGACAAAATATGTCTATTACAATGCGCAAGTGAACTTCACTCTGCAAGCACAGCTACTCCTAGCTCCAATTTGCTATGAGGATACTTGGCCGACTATCATTGAAAAGCTGAATCTCGTGGCAAGATTTATTGATCTAATGATCACTGTTAGAGTAACAAATTATCGGTCTGTGGATTACAGCACGATAAAAAACTATGTGTTCAACGTGACCAAGGATATCCGCCAGTGTTCCGTAGAGGATTTGAAAAAGAAGCTACTGCAACAATATGATAATCTAGCATACGAACCTACTATGGCACTTCCGGAACTACGGCTTAACAGCTTCACGAAGAAGTACATAAAGAATATGCTTGCTCGGATTACCGGTTATATTGAGGAAAAGACAGGCGTTGCTTCCAACTACTGCAATTATATGAATACACAGACTAAGAATCCGTTCGAGATTGAACATATCATCACAGACCACTATGAGTGGTTTACTGACGAGTATGCCGACCAGGAAGATTTCAAGCGTTGGAGAAACAGCATTGGAGCTTTGCTTCTCCTGCATAAAAGCATCAATGCCAGCTTGAACGATTCAAAATATGATTACAAGTTGCCAAAGTATTGTTCCAATGAGGGGAACATTTATACCGAGTCACTCGGACAGCTAGCATACCAGAATAATCCAAAGTTCAAGAAGTTCATCAGTGATAAAGATCTTCCGTTTAAGGCATATGCACAATTTGGTAAGGCAGAAATCACGGAGCGGATTCATCTGCTGGTGAAGCTGGTCGGGCTGGTATGGAATTCGGAGATGTTTGTATGATGGAATTATTAGGTGATTTATTTATTCGATGCGATAGATGAGGCAAGATTGTAAGAGTTAATTCGTGAGCGAAAGTCTAAAATTTAAGAGGCTTTTGCAAAATGCTCTTTTAGCGGTAAAAACAAAGCCAAGATTCATGAAGGCACCTAAAACCCTAGTTATGAAATAATGATTGAATGATTAAATCATGCCCTTTTTTGAGCCCTTTTCATGCCCTTTTTCAAAAACATCTACCATCATGTGCACTTTTATATCCACTTGCGATCCTTCAGATATGGTGCGAAGATGGCCTTAAGTTCTTTCCAGTAGGGAGGATAGTCGTTACTACCATAGTAATTTCGTT
>CAVDPO010000047.1:0-4733 GCA_963610855.1 Segatella copri | reverse complement strand
CTGAAATAATACTTTGTGTATTATGAAGTTAGAAGAAATGTCATTTTAGCCACAAAGGCAAAGCCAAGGTTCATGAAGGCAGTTTTACAAAAATCTCATAACTATAAAGCAAGTTACGTAGTGCTTACACTTTTTTTCCTTTTATTGATAACAACAATAAGCGCTATTGTTACAATACCAAGTATAAGGCCTAGGATATCGGTCCAAATATATCCTTGTATGAACATTAGAACTGATGCTGCAAATAAAAGAAGCCTGACGGGGATGCTAATCTTGCCACATAGCCAACCAGTAATAGAGACACTAAGAATAAATACTGCAAATAATGCCAGTACTGTTATATAGATAGTATCTAAGGCTGGGGTGTCAACAATTAAAAGTGCTGGATTGTATGCATAAACATAAGGAATGATAAAACCTGAGAGACCAAGTAGGAATGCTTTAATTCCTGTCTTTCCTGGTTTACCTCCAGCAAGGCCGGCTCCTGCGTATGCTGCCATTGCAACAGGTGGTGTAATAAATGAAATAATTGCAAAATAGAATACAAACATATTTGCAGCTAGTTCAGATATTCCTGCGTTAACAAGTGGTGCTACACCTATGGTTGCAGCAATGATGTAAGCTGCTGTAGAAGGAAGTCCCATTCCCATAACAATACATGCTATCATTATGAGGAAAAGCATCATAAATGTATTTCCACCAGAAAGACGGAAAACAATACTTGTAAACTTAACACCTATTCCTGTCATAGAAACAATGCCTATAACAATTCCTGCACAAGCACATGCTATTGTTACAGAAATAGTAGTTTTCATACTCTTAACACATGTTTGATATAACTCTTTCCATGGAAATCTTTTCTCTTTCTTGTAAGTCTTAACAATACCTACTACAAGTAGCGATATTATTGCATAGACAGCAGAGTAATTTGCTGAGAACTGCAAAGCTAAGAGACAAATTAACAAGACAAGAATTGGTATAACATAGAACCAACCAGTTTTTAGAACTTCTTTAACTTTTGGAAGGTTTTTAGGATCTTCACCTTTTAAGCCAAGGCGATCGGCCTCAAGATAAACAGAAATTCCTAATGCAATGTAATACAAAAGACCAGGAATAATTGCTGCTATAACAATTGTTGAGTATGGAATACCTGTTAAGTCTGCCATAATGAATGCAGCTGCTCCCATTACTGGAGGTAAAATTTGTCCACCAGTTGAAGCAACAGCTTCTACAGCTCCTGCGTATTCTTTGTCATATCCAACTTTCTTCATCAATGGAATAGTAAAAGTTCCAGTTGTTACAACGTTTGCTACAGCTGAACCATTAATTGATCCCATAAGAGCAGAAGAAACAACAGAGGCTTCTGCCGGGCCACCTTTCATTCTTCCTGTTAGTGCATAAGAAATATCAATAAAGAATTGACCTGCTCCAAAAGCATCAAGCATTTCACCAAGAATAATGTATAGACAAACAAAGGTTACACTGGCTCCAATACAAGTTCCAAAGACACCTTCAGTTGTCCATGCTAAGTACTCTGTTATGTAACTTATACTGTATCCTTTGTGCTTGATCATGCTAGGCATAACACGACCAAAGATAGCGTAAAGTACAAAGATAATTGCAAGAATAGTTAAAGCAAGTCCAACCTTTCTTCTTGCTATATCCATAACTACTACTATAAGGAAAACACCAATGACTATTTCAAACAATGATGGCCCATTAATTGCTCTCTCTACCATTACAGAAGATGAGAGATTAACAACGTAATAGATAGAAATAGCAAAAACAAGAGCTGAAAACAATAAATTTATACTTGCGCTAATTTTCTTCCCTTTTTCTACCGAATTTCTCAATTCGTAAAGGAAAAATAGAAGAATGAAGAAAAAAGTATGGAACGCTCTCTGTTGCGCCACACTTACAGAAGATTTATACGCAAAAAAGAAATGTGCAATAGAACCAAAGACAGATATAACTCCAATGATGATATCAAGCACTTTCAAGTTATCTGATACTTCTTTTTTATTAATCTCACTCATTTTTATAGCTCCAAATTATAGCTCTAAAAACACTTATGTAAGGGCTGTAACCCTTTAGCAGGAAAACCTAACTCTTGTTACAGCCCATACTTTGTGCCTATCTTAGATTTTCAGGAATAGTCAAACCTATTTCTTCAAAATACTTTAATGATCCTTTATGAAGAGGAATATCAATCTCTTCAAGAGCGGTTTCGAGCACGACATCGGACTTAACAGACTTAGCAGAATTTTCCCATTCGCTTCTATTTTCCCAAATTGTTTTTGTAAGAAGATAAGCTTCCTCTTCTGTGAAAGCATCCTCTGTTGTAATCATAATTATTCTTGCTTTAGGAATTGTTACATCATAATCAATGCCGTCGTATGTTCCAGCAGGGAGAACATATTTTGAATAAGCTGGGTTTTCTTCATAGAATTTGTCATTTTCTACAGCCAAGAGTTTTGCTTTTGTTCCAGTTACAAGCTCTTTAAGAGAAGCACTTGAAATTGGGTTTGTTGCAATTAGGGCATCAATCTTGCCATCTTTTATAGCAGAAACGCCATCTGATTCTGACATGTACTGTGCGCTAAAATCATTGAGTGTAATTCCATAACATTCAAGAAGGATTTTTGCCATCATTTGTCCACCACTTCCTGGAGATCCAAGAGAAACAACCTTACCTCTTAAATCTTCAATAGAATTAATGCCTTTTCCTTCAATGGTGAAGACCTGCAAATAATTGTAAATAGTTGAGAACATTGCTCTTAGTTGAGGGACTGCTCTACCTTCGTAATCACCAACGCCTCTATAAGCGAGTGAAGCGATTTCTGTTTGGCTAATTGCTAACTTGAAAGAACCATCTTGAAGTCCTTTTATATTTGCAATTGAAGCTGCTGTTGCCTCTCCAGTTACATACCAATTTGGAATGTGATCTGTAAGAGTTTGAGCCATTGCAATTCCCATTGGATATAATGCTCCAGATGTTCCGGCCGTTCCAATTGTGAAATACAAGTCTTCACTTTGGGCCCCTTTCTCAGATGATCCATTTGCAAAGATTGGCATTACACATAAGACAATAAGTAAAGAAATAAACAATCTTTTCATTTTATCTTTCCTCCTAATATCACTTAAATACTTATGAAGTTTTTGCAAAACCTCTTATTTAACTCTTATTTAACTTTTATTTAACTACGTCCAATTTCTCAATATTGGCGCCAAGAGTCTTCATGTGGTCATAGAATTCAGGGTAAGAAACTCCTGAAAACTCTGAATTGTCAATAATTGAAGGTCCGTCAGCTATTAAAGCAGCAATAGATGATGCCATAACAATTCTATGGTCATGATGGCCGTCAATAAATGTTCCATGCAACTTTGAAGGATAAATAATTAACCTATTATTTTCTTCTTCAAACTTTCCGCCCATTTTTGAAAGCTCTGTCACTATAGTGTGAGTTCTATCTGTTTCTTTAAGGCGAGATGCTGCAATATTGTTAAGAACAGTTTTTCCTTCTTTAGCGGCTAGTCCAAGAACTGCATAAATAGGAACAGCATCTGGAGTACCTGTACAATCAATTTCTTGTCCAACAAGATGGTCAGAGCCTTTTACGATTATTCCATCTTTTGTTAAGTCAACTTTACATCCAGCGTTTCTAAGAACATCTACGTTTTGAGTTTCACCTGCATACGTATTAGGATCCAAATTGTGGAAAGCTACCTCAGAGCCTGTAATTGCAGCAGCTACTGTTGGATAACCAGAAGAACCCCAGTCTCCAGGAATAACAAATTCTGTTGCTTTTACTTTTTGGCGTCCCTTAATAACAAACTTTTTATAGTCATAGTTTTCAATGACAATTCCAGCTTGTTCTAACATTCCAAGAGACATATCAACGTAAGGTCTTTCGTAAGGAGTTCCCTCAATTCTTATCTCTGAATCACCATTTGCAAGAGCACAACAAAGGAACATTCCAAGGTTATACCATTGAGAATTTGTATTAGGCATGGTGCAAACTCCGCCTTTTAAGCCACCTTCAATATAAAAAGGTGCAAGTCCATTATTTCTAGTAGACTTGATTTTAGCGCCCATGAGATTTAGAGCATCAACTTCTGGACCAGCTGAGCGATAACAAATTTGATAATCACCAGAAACTACATTAGCGCCATTAAAGAGCGATGCCAATGCAATTATTGCATATAACCCTGTTCCTGAATTTCCAACATCAAGAACTTTTTTTGGCTGTTCTAGAACTCCGCCTTTTCCATAGACTATCCACTTATTGTCGTCTGATAAATCAAACTTAATTCCAAATGATTTAAGACAATCAATTATTGAGTAAGTGTCAATGTTATGCAAAGGATTTACAACGGTTGTTGGACCATCTCCCATTGCACCAATGACAAGTGCTCTTGCTGTTCCTGATTTGTTTCCAGGAATAACAATAGAACCTCCAAGCTTTTCAGTTCTGTTAATTAGAAATTTCATTTTCTAACTCCTTTCCTAAACGATTTTCACTAGAGGTTTTTGTAAAAAGAGCTTTATGAATGAAGGCAGTTTTGCAAAAACCTCATTACAATAATTATATTTTGACGATAAAGTTATCTCTTGTGAAATAATTAATATTAATATAATTTATAAAAAAACATAATAAATGAAATTGAGGGATAATAAATGGACATTTTTTTGTTTAATTCTTTCATTAAATTAGTTGAAAAAGAAAACTTTT
>CAVDPO010000046.1:0-6365 GCA_963610855.1 Segatella copri | reverse complement strand
ATAGAGTGTTATGCGCGGGTAGTCTTCTTGGAGTAAAACTAAATAGATTTGAGAAGTCGTTTCCAGTAGGAAAAGTTGCAATAAGAACTTTGTATCCTATGGATTTTGAAGAGTTTTTACTTGCCTGCGGAGAAGACGATTTACATGACATGATACTTGAGTATTACTCTAAGATGATAGCAATGCCAGAGGCAGTTCATCAAAAAGCTTTGAGATTATATCACGAATACCTTTTTGTTGGTGGTATGCCTAGAATTGTTAAAGAATACATAGATAAAGGCAAAAATATCCTTAGCATTGATTTTGAGTTGTTCAATAGCCTTCAAAATTCTTATTTGGCCGATATGTCTAGGTATGTTCAATCTCCGTCAGAAAGCTTAAAAATAATTGAAGTCTACAACTCCATTCCTAGACAACTTGCAAAGGAAAATCCAAAGTTCATGTATAAAGAAGTGCGACAAACAGCAAACAAACGAGATTTTCAAACTTCAATAGATTGGCTTGTGGCATCTGGATTAGCTTATAAAGTATGTGATGCTGTTACAATTGAAAATCCTTTGAAAGGGTATGAAGATGAAAATAAATTCAAACTCTATTTGTCAGACACTGGGCTTTTATCAAACATGTGCCACTTGAAGTTCTCAGATATTCTTGCAACAGAAAACAACATTTATAAAGGAATTGTAATTGAGAATTATGTAATTTCACAGCTAAGGGCTACTGGTAAATTCTTTTGCTACTATAAACCGTCTGACAGTATAGAAATTGATGTTGTTTTAGAAACTTCTATGGGAATAGTTCCTTGTGAGATTAAAGCAGGAAGGCACACAAGGTCTAAAAGTTTGTTAAATTACTGTGAGAAGTTTTCGCCCCAAAAAGCAATTAGATTTTCTGAACTCAATTTTGGGCAAAATGGAGTATTGTACTCAATACCATTGTATGCTGTTTGTTGCTTGTAAAAACCTCTTTAGAGAGGCTTTTGTAAAACTACTACAGGTAGTTCTATTCTTCGCAATCAAATATTGCTTTGCTCTTTATGTATTTGCTAAAGTTATCTTTCCACTTGTGATGGATCTCACAATCATCATATGCACATAAAGTTTCTTTATCCATTGAAATTTCAATCATGAGGTCGTACCTGTTTGGTCTGTCAATGCAAGAAGTGTGAACAGTAACAGCTTTTATGCCAGGCTGTTGCGCAATTGGAGCAAAAAGCTCTTTTGCACTTGCAATGATTTTTTCTTTTTCTTTTTTACTTAATTCATCATTAAGTTTAACAATTATGAAATGGCGCATAACTTCTCCTTTGAAAGGTCTAATGGAAAGTCTAATGGTTTTTGCAAACTAAGCCACATTAAAAACGCTTTGCCAAAATTCTAAAAAAAGGGACTTTTGCAAAAGCCTATATAGACTAAAAGCAAAGTCCCTATTGCAATGAGGTTTTGCAAAATGCACTTTGGAAAAGCACTTGAAACAAAACCTCAAGAATTACAACTTACTTGTTCAATGCTTGGTCAACAGCAACAGCTACAGCTACAGTAGCTCCAACCATTGGGTTATTGCCCATGCCAAGGAAGCCCATCATTTCTACGTGAGCTGGAACAGAGGAAGAGCCTGCAAATTGAGCATCGGAATGCATTCTGCCCATGGTATCGGTCATGCCGTAAGAAGCAGGGCCGGCCGCCATGTTGTCTGGGTGAAGAGTTCTTCCTGTACCACCACCAGAAGCAACAGAAAAGTATTTTTTGCCTTGCTCAATACATTCTTTCTTGTAAGTTCCTGCAACAGGATGCTGAAAACGGGTTGGGTTAGTTGAGTTTCCTGTGATAGAAACATCTACACCTTCATGATGCATAATAGCAACGCCTTCGCGGACATCATCTGCACCGTAACAACGAACAGAGGCTCTTTCTCCTTTTGAGTATGCAATTTCACGAACAATGTTTAGTTTGCCAGTGTAGTAGTCAAACTGTGTTTGAACATAAGTGAAACCGTTAATTCTGCTGATAATTTGTGCTGCATCTTTTCCAAGGCCGTTAAGAATAACTCTAAGAGGTTCTTTTCTTGCCTTATTAGCATTCTTTACAATACCAATAGCGCCTTCAGCTGCTGCAAAACTTTCGTGTCCTGCAAGGAATGCAAAGCACTTTGTTGCATCTCTAAGAAGCATTGCTCCAAGATTTCCATGGCCAAGACCCACTTTTCTGTCATCTGCAACAGAACCAGCAATACAAAAACTTTGAAGTCCAATACCAATAGCCTCTGCTGCCTCTGCTGCTGTCTTTACGCCTTTCTTGATAGCAATGGCAGCGCCAACAGTATAAGCCCAACCAGCATTATCAAAAGCAATAGGCTGAATGCTCTTTACAATGTCATAAGGATCAAAACCGTGATCGTTGCAAATTTGACGGCACTCTTCAATACTCTTAATTCCATACTGTGCGATGACTTCGTTTATATGGTCTACTCTTCTTTCGTAACTTTCAAATAAAGCCATGTCAGACCTCCTTACTCGTGCCTTGGATCAATATATTTTGCGGCATCGTCCCACTGACCATAATGGCCCTTGGCTTTTTCGAGTGCTTCGTTTCCACTGAGGCCCTGTTTGATGAACTCCATCATTTTTCCCATGTTAACGAACTCATATCCAATAATTTCATCTTGTGCATTAAGAGCAATTCTTGTTACATATCCCTCTGCAAGTTCAAGGTATCTTGGTCCTTTCTCTTTTGTTGCGTACATTGTACCAATTTGAGATCTAAGACCTTTTCCAAGATCTTCAAGACCGCCACCAATTGGGAGCCCACCCTCAGAGAAAGCTGTTTGGCTTCTTCCATAGACGATTTGAAGGAAAAGCTCTCTCATTGCTGTATTAATAGCATCGCAAACAAGGTCTGTATTCAAAGCCTCAAGGATAGTTTTTCCAATGAGGATTTCTGAAGCCATAGCTGCTGAGTGTGTCATACCAGAGCAACCAATGGTCTCAACAAGGGCTTCTTCAATGATTCCATTCTTAATGTTAAGCGTAAGCTTACAGGCACCCTGTTGTGGAGCACACCAACCAACTCCGTGAGTAAGTCCGCTGATGTCTTTAATTTCCTTGGCCTGTACCCATTTTCCTTCTTCTGGAATTGGAGCAGGACCATGATATGCACCCTTGGCAACAGGACACATATGCTGTACTTCTGTAGTATAGATCATCCAAAATCCTCCTGATTTCGTTTTCACTTTTGAATGTATAAAATTTACCACAAAATAGCATTTATGTCTAAGGCGTGAACCATCAAAGGGGCAAAATCATTTAGAAATCCCGCTACCTTTAACTTTCTTGAGAATTGTTTATAGAAGCTTTTACAAAGATTTTGCTAAACAATAGCCCGTTAGGTCAATATCCTTGTCAATTCTTCTTTAGAAGTACACTTTTTGACCATTGCTGCAACATAAACATAAACCACGACAGCAAGGGATGCGGTACCAAATGGGCTTGATACTGGCTTACCATTGCCTTGTCAACACATTTACTTGTCAACACATTTAATTGTCAACACTCTTTGAAAGAATGTTCTTTTACATTATCTTTACATGTAGAGTTAGACAAATGTAGAGTTAGAGGCTTTTGCAAAAAGCTTTCTAACTACAAGGAGCCTTCCTGTTATGACCATACGAGAATTAGTACAAAAACAACGTGATTTTTTTGCAACGGGTGTAACTCTTGATGTTCAATATAGAATTGAGGCCTTAAAAAAACTCAAAAAAGCAATTAAAGACCACGAAGAAGATATAAATAACGCACTATATGAAGATTTACGTAAAAGCACTCTTGAGTCATATATGACAGAAACCGGAATGGTTTTAGATGAAATAGGGTATGCCTTAAAGAATGTAAAAAAGTGGAGCAAAAGACGTAAAGTAAAAACTCCAATAGCACAATTTCTTTCAAAAAGTTTTGTTGTCCCTGAGCCTTATGGAGTAACTCTCATCATGGCTCCATGGAATTACCCAGTTCAACTGTGCCTGGAGCCATTAGTTGGCGCAATAGAGGCTGGAAATACAGCTATTGTAAAACCAAGTGCATACGCTCCAAATGTAAGTTCTTGTCTTAAGTCTCTCATAGAAGAAGTGTTTGAAAAACAGTATGTGGCTGTAATTGAGGGTGGTCGCGAGCAAAATACTGCTCTTTTAGAAGAAAAGTTTGACTACATATTTTTTACAGGAAGTGAAGCTGTTGGCAAAATTGTTATGGAAAAAGCTGCAAAGCATTTAACTCCAGTAAGCCTTGAACTTGGTGGAAAAAGCCCTGTAATTGTTGATAAAACAGCTAACTTACAAATTGCAGCACGAAGGCTTGCTTTTGGTAAGTACTTAAATGCAGGACAAACTTGTGTATCTCCTGACTATTTAATTATAGATAAAAGCGTAAAAGAGAGATTTTTTGAATATTACAAACAAAGCGTAGAAGAGTTTTTTCCAAACGCCAATTTTTCCAACATGCCAGTTATTGTGAATGAAAAACATTTTAACCGCCTTATGAATGTTCTTGATGCTTCAAAAGCGAAAGGTTCACATGTCTTAATGGGTGGGGATGGTGATATAAGCACTCGTTTTATTGAGCCTACAGTTCTTGTAGATGTAGATTTTGAAAGCCCTATTATGCAAGAAGAGATTTTTGGGCCAATTTTGCCTGTGATAGAAGTTGAGAATTTGACTGCTAATTTACAAGAAGTTTTAGATAAAATAAAAAAAAGGCCCAAGCCTCTTGCTTTGTATTTATTTTCAAATGACAAAGAAGTTCAAGATAAAATTTTGACAAGTGTTCCTTACGGTGGTGGGTGTATAAATGATACTATAATTCATCTTGCAACTCCGTATATGGGGTTTGGCGGTGTAGGGGAAAGTGGCATGGGCAGTTATCATGGCAAAAGAAGTTTTGATACTTTCACGCACTACAAAAGTATTGTAAAAAAATCTAATATAATTGACCTTCCAATGAGGTATCATCCATATTCAAAAGAAAAACTAAATCTTATTAAAAAGTTCTTAAAATAGTTAGAAGGAATGTATGAAGAAAGTATTTGTCATTGGCGCATCTAACATGGATATATGCGCAAAAAGTAGCATGCCCATAATAGAAGAAGACTCAAATATTGGAAAAGTTAGCACTTCTTGTGGAGGTGTAGGCCGTAACATAGCTGTAGCTTTGAAATACTTAGGTTTTGATGTTTCATTTTTGACAGCTATTGCAAATGATACTTTTGGGAACAGTATTTTAACATCTCTAAAAGACTGCGGAATTGATACTGTTATTCCTTTGTTTGAGAGTACAAAAGATAGCCCCAATCTTAGAACTGGAGTGTACTCTTATATCCTAGATAGCAATGGCTCATTATCTTGCGGAATAAATGACATGAGCATAAATGAAGAACTTACCCCAGAGATAGTTTCTAAATACAACAATATCCTAGAAGAGGCAAGTTATGTTGTTTTTGAAACAAATATTCCACAAGAGACCATCAAAGCACTGGGAAAGCTTGCAACACAAGAAAGTCAAGAAAAAAAAGACAATGGAAATACAAGAGAAATAAAACTTGTAGCTGACTGTGTTTCAATTTCTAAATGTAAGAAATTATTACCAATACTTAAAGACTTGTATTTACTCAAGGCAAATTATCAAGAAGCTTGTACTTTAGCAGGTCTAGAATGCCACGAAATGAATCTAGAATGCCACGGCCAAAAAGATCCATTGCTTGTTGCTCAAAAACTTGCGGGGTTGGGTTTGCAGCGTGGAATAATAACGCTTGGCAAAGACGGTGCTTTTTGTTTTGAATGTCATGGATTTGAAAATGGGGGACTTGAATGGTACAAAGTTTCACCTCCTTTTGGAGAGGATGTAATTAACACTAATGGATGTGGAGATGTGCTTCTTTCTGGTTTCTTAAAAGCCTTGTCTAAAGGAGAGAGTCTAAAGAGCGCACTTGAAAGCGGGCAAAGAGCAGCAAGTGTAAATGCAAAAAGCAATGATGCTGTATCAAGAGAGCTTAAAACGCTTTGCTAATGATGGTCAAATTCGCTATACTGTCGTTTCCAAAAGGTTCTAAAACCCAAAGAAAAAACAAACTCTAAAGCAAAAGAGGTGCTTATGAATAATCTTAATAAATATCTCAGTTTTTCACCTGAAGTAAAAGACGCAATGGAAAAAGGCAAACCCATTGTAGCGCTAGAAAGTACAATCATAAGTCATGGGATGCCTTATCCTAAGAATGTTGAAACAGCAGTTGCTGTAGAACGAACAATAAGAGAAAACGGAGCAGTTCCCGCTACTATTGCAATAATCAAAGGTCGTCTAATGGTAGGACTTACTCCAGAAG
>CAVDPO010000045.1:0-2835 GCA_963610855.1 Segatella copri | reverse complement strand
AATTTTGCAACTCCAGTACCAAAAATGGTGAGTGCTAAACCTGTTACGTTTTGATTTGCTCTTAGAGTGATTGTTATAAAGGAATATATTAGTGATGCAATAGCTCCACTCGCAAAAGAAGTAAGAATGGCAACAAGTATTGCAATAATTCCGCTTGAATTTCCAATACCAACAGCAGCTTCATAAGAATAAGCACCTACAAGACCAAAGGCACCACCTATATACATGATACCTTCCACACCCAAGTTAAGGTTTCCTGATTTTTCTGTTAAGATTTCACCTAAAGTTCCAAACATCAAAACAGTGCCAAAGCTTCCTGCTGCGGCTATGAGAGCGATTAATGTAGTCATTTCTTTCCCTCCCTTGAATTTGCAGAATTAGGTTTTCTTACAATCATTTTAAAGTTTATAAAGAACTCACAACCAAGCATGCAGAAGAGAAGTATTCCTGAAACAATCTCAGAAATAGCAGAAGGAACTCCTAGCGTTTGTTGTAGATAGCTAGAGCCTACACCAAGAACAGCAAGAATAAATGAAATAACAATCATTGCAAAAGCATTTAAGTGACCTAACCAAGCAACTGTTATTGCCGTAAAGCCAATTCCTCCTGCAACGTTTGCTGTAATAGTTTTATTTTGGCCAGAAACAAGAATATAACCCACAAGACCACAGATTGCACCTGATAATAACATTGTTCTTACCATGACCCATCCAACGTTCATTCCAGCATAGCGTGCTGTGTTAAGAGAATCTCCAATTACAGCAACTTCATAACCATGCTTTGTCTTATTCATATAGATGTGCATAAAAAAGACTATTCCAAGAACAATAATCCAACCTATGTGGATGCCCAAAAGAGATGGAAGTAACGCAGCTTTTTCAAACAAAGGTATTTGCTGTGTTCCTGGTCTTCCTTCCCAAGGGCCTCCCTGAAGCCAAGAAATAATACCTATTGCAATATAGTTCATCATAAGAGTGAACAAAGTTTCATTTGTATTGTATCTTGCTTTGAAAAATCCTGGAATCATGGCCCAAACAGCACCACCAATTATTGCAGCAAATGCCATTACAATTAAGAGTGGAACCTGTGGCATTGTTTTTCCAAATGTTATTGCAAAGAAAGATGCACATATTGCACCTGCGGTAATTTGACCTTCTCCACCAATATTCCAAAACTTCATTTTGAAACAAGGAGCAATAGCTAGGGCACTTCCCAGTAATGGAATCATTTTTTTAATTGTTTGTTTCAAATAGTAGGACTTTCCCAATGACCCTTCAATAATCACCCAGTAAGCTTTCAATGGATTATTTTTTGTTATGAGGATTGGAATACACCCTAATAACAGTGCGACAACGATAGAGCCAATTCTTATTGCCCATATGTTTTTAGGGCTCATTACAGCTCTTTTTGCCAACCTTATAAGAGGTGCTTTTTGTTCTTTTTTCATTTATCACCTCCTTTGCCACCAACAGAGGTCATCATGAAACCTATCTCCTCTTTTGTTATGTTTCGTGCATCCACAATTCCACTTACTTTTCCACCACAAAGAACAAGAATTCTGTCGCACAACTGGAGAAGAACATCTAATTCTTCTCCAATATAGAGAACAGCAGAACCATTCATTTTTTGTTCATTAAGTAAGCGATATATTGCGTAAGAAGTGTTGATATCTAAGCCTCTTACGGCGTATGCAGTGAGAAGTACTGGAGGATTTGATGCAATTTCTCTTCCTACTAGAACTTTTTGAATGTTACCACCACTCATTCTACGGACCGGAAATGATGTAGAAGTAGTTTGAACATCAAGATCTTTCCAAACAGTTTGAGCAAGATTTTCTGGGCCCTTCTTGTCATAGAAAACGCCTTTGCCTTTTTTCCAAGAGCGTAGCATCATATTCCCTGTCATACCCATAGAACCAACAAGGCCCATGCCAAGTCTATCTTCTGGAACAAATCCCATCCCAACACCAATATTTTTAATTTGCATTGGAGTTTTCCCTACAAGCTCAATAGGAGAGCCATCTTCTCCATTGAAAACTATAGAGCCTTCCATAATGGGGTAGAGACCCGATATTGCTTCAAGAAGCTCTTTTTGACCAGAACCAGCAATCCCAGCAATGCCAAGAATTTCACCAGCTTTAGCTGTAAATGTAACGTTATCTAGTTTCTTAATTCCTTCGTTGTCTACGACAGTGAGACCTTGAATAACAAGCTTATCTTTAGGATTGTCATATTTAGGACGATCTATATTAAGTTCTACAGAATGGCCCACCATCATGTCTGTAAGGGATTGAGCACTTGCTGTTCTTGTATCAACGGTTCCAATGTATTTGCCCTTACGAAGAATAGCAACTTTGTCAGAAACATCCAAAACTTCTGCAAGTTTATGTGTAATTAAGACAATAGCCTTGTTGTCAGCTTTCATATTCCTAAGAACAGCAAAAAGTTTGTCTGTCTCTTGTGGAGTGAGAACAGCTGTTGGCTCATCCAAAATAAGGATTTCTGCTCCTCTATAAAGAACTTTTACAATTTCAACTGTTTGCTTTTGAGAAACAGACATATCGTAAATTTTCTTTTTAGGATCTATCTCAAATCCATACCTGTTACATATACCTTTAACTTTCTCGTTTACAGCATTTAAGTCCATTTTGCCGTCATCTAAGCCAAGGATAATGTTTTGAGCTACAGTAAAAACATCTACAAGGTGGTAATGTTGGTGTATCATACCAATGCCTAAATCATAAGCATCTCTTGGAGAACGAATTGAGACAGGCCTTCCATCTTTATAGATCGTTCCACCATCGGGCTGATATATGCCAGAGAGCATGTTCATGAG
>CAVDPO010000044.1:0-11119 GCA_963610855.1 Segatella copri | reverse complement strand
TGAAAATCTATCGGTTGATAGACTTGAAGAGATGATTAACACAGAAGAGGGGGCAGGGGTATGAAAATTGGTAAATTTGAAATACGACTGAACTCACAACTTATTCTATTGTGTCTTATCTTTCTTATTTGGCTTTGTTTTGGGCTTGTTAACCCTAACATTTTGTCTGTAGCAAACACATATTCAATTCTAAGTTCTGCTTTGGTTCCTCTCATGCTTGCATTACCGCAAATGCTCATAATTGCAATGGGTGGAACTGACATGTCGTTTACTGTTGTAGCTTCTATTTCTTCATATATAACTTTGAGGATATGGGACGTAAATGGTGCGTCTTCTGTGCCTTTGGTCTTCATTATTTTGGGCTCAATAGGAATTGGTGTTGTTTGTTACTTAATTAACTGGTTCTTAGTGGATAGAGTTAAGATTTCTACTTTTATTGCTACGTTGGGTGTAAATTCAATGCTCAAGGGCTTTGTTTTGGCTTTTGTAAGTAGCAGTTATGTAAACTCTCTCCCAAGTGGATTAAAAGCGTTTAGTACAAGTTCAATTGCCACTGCAGTTAATTCAGAAGGCGTAGAATATGTACTCCATGTTTCTATCATATTTGTAATAATTCTTTATATATTGCTGTACTTTATGATGGAAAAGACAATGTTTGGGCGTAAGATTTACTCCATTGGTGCTGACGAAGATGCTGCAAGAAGAGCTGGTATAAATGTTTCAAGAGTTCGCTTGTTTGCTTTCATTCTTGCTGGTATCTTGTGTGGTCTTACAGGCGTACTTCACGACTCTCTTTCTCGTTTTAGTATGCCTCTTCCTCCTGATGTCGTAGGTAAGGAGCTTAACAGTATTGCAGCTGTTGTAATAGGAATTGGAGGTTCTAAGAAAGCAAGTGGTATTGTGGCAGGCACGTTCTTAGGTGTTATTTTGCTTCAACTTGTAAGCTCTAACCTTGTTATGCTAGGTGTTCCATCATACTGGCAACAGTTTGTTTCTGGCGTAATTATTTTAATTGGCCTTGCTTTCCAAGCAATGCAGTTTGTGAAAAAGTCAAAGAGGTAATTGATATGATAAAACCAATTAAAGATATAGGAATAAGTAGAGAAACAAGACGTCTTCTTATTGTTACTGTGCTTTTGTTTATACTTATGTCGTTACTTCGACCTAATCTCTTTTTAAGAGCTTCCAACTTCACCTCAATGGGGTATCAAATTCCAGAACTTGGTTTTTATTCTATTGCTATGATGCTTGTTATGCTTTCTGGTGGAATTGACTTATCAATAGTTCCAATTGGCAATTTGTCTGGAGTGATATCGGCATCAATTATTTCTAATGCAATGGCTTCAGGAGTAACTGGAGCTCAGTTGGGCTTTACTGTAGCAGGTGCCTTTATCCTTTCACTTCTTGTTGGCATTTTGATGGGTGGTATAAACGGGCTAATTATTGCCAACTTAAAAATTACACCAATGCTTTTAACTATGGCAACTGCATCAATTGTAACTGGTATAAGTATTATAATTACAAAAGGGAAAAGTGTGTCAGGAATTCCTGATGCTTTGCTTTATCTTGGTAATAATACACTTTTGGGATTGCCTTATGCTTTATGGCTTTTAATTATTGTATTAATTGCGGTTTCTTTCTTGCTAAATAAGACTGAATTTGGTTTCAAACTAAAGATGGTTGGAAGCAATGCTTTAGCTAGTATGTATTCTGGCATTAATGTTAAGGCAATTTTAGTAAAAACTTACATGATAAGTGGTTTTATTAGTTCTATTTGTGGGCTTGAAATTCTTATGAAAACAAATACCGCAAAGTCAGATTACGCAAGCACTTATGTGCTCCAAGCAATTCTTTGTGCTGTTCTTGGGGCAACCAATCCTGATGGTGGTTTTGCTAAAGTTTCTTGCTTGGTTCTTTCTTTGTTATCTTTGCAGTTCCTTTCAAGTGGTTTTAACATGCTAAGACTTGGCGGGTATTACAAAGATTTCTCTTGGGGTTTGTTACTTCTTTTCGTATTGTCATTAGAGTTTTTTTACACAAAATTTAGGAGCACAAAGAAATTAAGCAAAAAGATGAAGTAAAAGGGTAAAAGTAAAAGGGTGAAACATGATTGAAAGTGCATTTTTAGAAGAACGCAGAGATCAAATTATTAAAGTTGTAGAAGAAAGGGGACGTATTTCTACTAAAGAATTAAGCGATCTCATGGATACTTCTGTAGTTACAATTAGAAATGATATCAACGAACTTGCTGACCGTGGTTTAATTGTGAAGACTCATGGAGGTGCTGTCTCTTTTTCTAAAGTTGCTAATTACGAACCTTCTTCTGCTATGAAATCTTTGAACAAGGTAAAAGAAAAAATGAGAATAGCAAAAAAAGCTGCTGAGCTCATTTTACCAGGAGAGGTTATTATTCTTGATTCAGGCTCTACAACTTTTGAAATTGCAAAACTTTTACAACATAGAAGTGACATAACTGTTGTTACAAATGATATTCAAATTGCAGACTTTCTTTCTCTTAACTCCAATGTAGAAATTGTTGTTGCGGGGGGAACGAAAGCAAAAGGAGTATTTACTTTAAGTGGTCCAATAACAATGAAATTTTTTGAGAGCCTTCATGCAAACAAGCTTTTTCTTGGTTGTGATGGTATTGATTTGGACACTGGTGTAACAAACAGAATTCTTGATGAAGCGGGAATAAAAAAAGCAATGATTGATGCTACTGAAAAAGTGATTGCTGTTGCAGATTCTTCTAAAATGGGAAAGAAGTTCTTTGCCAAAGTATGTCCTATTTCAAAAGTTAGCAAGTTAATCATTGATGATATGTCTGAAAAAGACAAAGTTAAAGCTATTTCGTTAGGTCTAGACTACATAATAGCTTAAAGGTACGCGTTATGGAAAAGTATTTACTGGGAATTGACATTGGTACAAATGAGACAAAAGGTTGCCTTATAAAGACAACTGGAGAACTTGTATGCAGTGCTAAACGAGAACACTGTCTCATTATGCCCGCTCCTGGTTTTGCAGAGCATGATCCAAACGGCCAATGGTGGGCTGATTTTACCGGTATTATTGAAGAAGTAAAATATAAAGCTTCAATTATGCCTGAGCAAATTGTTGCTATTGGTGTAAGCACAATTATGGCTGCTGTTACGTTCTTAGACGAAGACTTAAGACCTCTTAGAAATGCAATTTTATATGGAATTGATTCTCGTAGTAGCAAGCAAGCTAAAGAATTAACAGAGCGCATTGGCAAAGAAAAACTTAAGAAAGTATGTAAAATTGATGAACTTAACACAGAAAGCTTTGGGCCAAAAATTCTTTGGGTTAAAGAAAACGAGCCTAGTGTGTATGAAAAAACAAAACATATTACATTTGCATCGGGTTATATTAATGCAAGGCTTACAGGCAATTTTGCTGTAGACAAGTATTCTGTTACAAGTGCAACTCCCATGATAAATAATAATACATACACATGGGATGATGAATTGACTTCTTTTGTGTGCAAAAAAGAAATGCTGCCAAATGTAGTAGATACAGCTACTGTAATTGGATACGTTACGCATGAGGCATCAAAAGAGACTGGCCTTGCAGAGGGGACAGCTGTAATTTGTGGTACGACTGATGCCGGAGCAGAGGCCTTGAGCGCGGGTGTCACCGGAGCTGGAGATACTATGCTCATGTATGGTTCTACTGCGTTTCTTTTGCACGTTAAGGCGCCAAATGCAATTTATGATGAAAAATTATGGCCTACTCCGTATGTCATTCCAAAATATGATTGCGTTTGTGCCGGTACAAGTACCGCGGGCTCTATAACCAAATGGCTTAAGATGGAGTTTGCTAAAGACCTTATTGAAAAAGAAAAACGTGGCGAGTTGAATGCTTTTGATGCTTTATTTAGAGAAGCAGAGAAAGTTCCTGTTGGAAGTGATGGCCTCATGCTTCTTCCATATTTTATGGGTCAGCGCATGCCAGATCCAAATCCTAATGCTACAGGACTTATGATGGGGCTTTCTCTTATGCACACACGTGGTCATGTTGTTCGTGCTGCTTTTGAGGGTATTGGCTATAACATAGCACAAATTCTTTCATTCTTGGGCCCGGGGTTTGCCTCGTACAAAGACAATGTTAGAGCAATAGGTGGTGGCACAAAAACTCCACTGTGGTTACAAATTGTAAGTGACATATCTAACGTCACCCAAACTGTGCCAAAGGTTAAAATGGGGGCAAGTTACGGGGATGCTCTTCTTGCGGGTTTGGGCGTGGGCTTGATACAAGACGAGGCTACAATTGCTTCAATGATTAAGACCGATTACGTAGTACATCCAAATAAGGAAAGACACGAACAATATCTTAGATATTTGGATTTGTTTGATAAGCTTTATAAGAACAATAGAACATTAATGAGCGATATTTTGGCTGTTAGTCAAATGAAATAGAGATATATGAGGTTTTGGCAAGATTTGCAGTTTTGCAAAACCTTATATGAATAGAATTAAGGGGTTTTAGTATGAGTTGGTTAAAAGATTTGTTTAAGACTGAAAAACCGATTATTGCAATGTGTCATTTTAGGAGTCTTCCTGGAGATCCTTACTATGATAGAAAAGGTGGTATGCAACAAGTAATAGATTATGCATATCAAGAGATGTGCGACCTGCAAGAAGGTGGCGTTGATGCAATTATGTTCTCAAATGAGTTCAGTATGCCATATCTTACAGAGGTGAGACCTGTTACAACTGCTGCAATGGCAAGAATTATTGGTGAGATTAAATCTTCTCTCAAAGTGCCATTTGGCGTAAACCTTCTTTGGGACCCGTATGCCTCTTTAGACCTTGCATCTGCTACTGGCGCATCATTTATTAGAGAAATAATGAGTGGTGTGTATGCAAGTGATTTTGGACTATGGAACACAGACTCCGGAAAAATTGCTCGCCATCGCTTAGAAGTTTGCGCAGAAGACGTTAGAATGTTATATAACATTGTTCCAGAGGCCGCAAAGTATCTTGCAGACAGAGACATTGCAGAGATTGCAAAGACTACAGTCTTTAATTGCAAGCCAGATGTCATATGTGTTTCTGGTATAACTGCTGGGTCTTCAGCGGATATGTCTGTTCTAACTAGAGTCAAAGAAGTCCTTCCAAATACTCCTGTTTTTGCAAACACTGGATGTAAACCAGAAACAATTAAGCAAATCCTCTCTATTGCAGACGGCGCTGTTGTTGGAACCACATTCAAGAAAGATGGTAAGTTTGAAAACCATGTTGAAAGAGACAGAGTCAAAGCTTTCATGGATGTAGTTGCTAAAGCTAGAAGCTAAAAGGAGCATTTCTAATGGATAAGAGATGGCTTAGACTTGGTGAGATTCTCGTAAAAGATGCTGTAAGTGTAAAACCTGGCGAAAAAGTAATGATTGCAATGGTTGAGCCAGAAGCATTTGATCTTGCAAAAGGTGTATACGAAGCTGTTGTAAAAGCTGGAGGATATCCTCAAGTTCAAATATTGAGTGAAGAATTCAAACATAGCTTACTACGCTATGGAAATGAAGCCCAAATTGGATGGGTTCCTGAGATTGAAGCTTATGGAATGGAATGGGCCGATGTCTACATTGCTCTTCGTGGTGCTCACAACTTGGGAGAATTAAGTGACATTTCAACAGAGAAAGCGGTCTTACAACAAAGAGCAATGGGTGTCATTTCTTCATATAGGTGGCAAAAAACCCGTTGGACTTTGGTGCGTATTCCAACTGATGCCTTTGCAGTTCAAGCCCAGTGTGACTACGACACAGTTCTTGATATGTTCTTCAATGCTTGTTTCATTGATTTTGAAAAAGAAAAAGCTAAATGGGACAAATTTGCATCTAAACTAGAAAAAGGACATGAAGTTCAAATCAAGACTCCTGACACCAATTTGCGCTTTTCTGTGGAAGGTCGTCTTTGGCATCCATCTCTTGGAGGAACTAATATTCCTGACGGTGAGATTTATACTGCTCCTGTTACAAGCACAATTGATGGTTATATTAGTTTTGAACACCCGGGAGTTCTTGGTGGCCATCTTGTAAGAGATTTGTATCTAAGATGGGAGAAGGGGAAACTTGTAGAAGCAAAATCTTCAAATGAGCAAGAATATCTTAACTCTATTGTCTATCAAACTCCTGGTGCTGACTTAATTGGCGAGTTTGCATTAGGTATCAATAGTGAAATGAATAGATTTTGCAATGATATTCTCTTTGACGAAAAGATTTATGGTACAGTTCATATTGCTCTTGGTCGTGCGTATCCAGAAGTTGGAGGTACAAACCAGTCTTCTATTCACTGGGATATCATAAAAGATACACGACTTCCTAATTCAGAGGTCCTCCTTGACGGCAAAGTCATTCTCAAGGACGGTGAGTTCATTCTAGACTAATTTGTTTTGGCCACTGATTTGTTTTTATAGAGGTTTTTGCTAAGATTGCAAGCAATTTCGCAAAAACCTCTATAATTTTTCTTATCTTGTGTGTTTGGTCATTCCAAAAGACCTATTTTTTCTTGTTTTTTTGGCAAGATTATAGTAAATGTTGTAGTTCCTTTATTGCTTGTTGCCCATATTGAGCCTGAATGAAGATCGCATACTTTCTTTACTATTGCAAGGCCAATGCCATAGCCTTCAGATGAATGGGATTCATCGGCCTGGTAAAATTTGCGAAAGATGTTATCTATTTTATCATTTGGAATATCTTTCCCTGTATTTGAGATTGATATAGAAAGGTCTTGCCCATTCTCTTTTATATTGATTGCTACTGTGCCGTTTTCATCTGCAAACTTAATGGCATTATCTAAAAGGTTAATCCACACTTCTTTTAGTAGTTCTTCGTTTGCTTCAATTAGATATTCTCCAAAATCTATATCTAGACTTAAATTCTTTGATGCCCATTTTTCTTCTAATAGTAGCACTACAAAGCGAATTTGCTCAGAAAGATTGAAAGAAGAAATATTTGAAAGGTTTGTTAAATTCTCAACACGAGTTAGTATCATTACGGTACTGGCCATTCTTGTAAGTCTTCTAGACTCTTCTTCTATGACAGTCAAATATTCATTTCGTTGTTCTTCTGTTAAGTTGCTGTCTTTCAGTAGCTTTGCAAAACCTACTATTGAAGCTATTGGAGTCTTAAATTCATGGGAGAAATTGTTAATAAAGTCGCTTCTGAACATCTCTGTTTGTTCAAGCTCTTTAGCCGCTCTATTGAAACTTTTTTCTACTTTCTTGAATGTGGGAAAATTCCCAATTGGTTTGCCAAAATGCAGTCTTACTTTGAAATCTCCAGAGGCAAGACGATTGAGCTGTGAGATAATCTTATGGATAGGACTAAGAATAATTGCGCTTCCCATTGAGTTTGTAAGAATAAGACCAATAATAAGACTAGAGCAAAACACAAAGACTAATATGTCCAAGAGTCCCACTTTTCCACTATCAATAGCCATGACACCTGTTTTTGCAAAAAGAAGGATTATGAGAAAAGTTAAAAGCATGGCTCCACTTATGATTATAAAGACAACAATGGAAAGCAGTAGCATTAACCCAATCTTACTTGTGTAATCTTTTCTCTTCATACTTTTTTCACCGCCTTATAGCCTAGTCCTCTTACAGCTACAATTTCAAATTCATTCCAAGTCTCAAAACGTTTACGAAGTCTTCCAACATGAACTGTTACAGTCTCCCATCCAGTTTCACTTTCACTTCCCCATATTTCGTCCATAAGCTGTATGCGTGTGAAAATTTGTCCGGGGTAAGAAAGTAGCTTAAATAAGAGCATAAATTCTTTTTGTGGAAGTTCTACTACTTCATTTTTTCTTGTTACTGTTAAAGAAGAGTAGTCTAGTGTTACATCTCCAATAACTATTTTTTGCTCACTTGCAATGTGAGATCTTCGTAGTAATGCTTTTATGTGTAAAAGTAGTTTTTCTTCATCTATTGGCTTCGTTATGTAGTCATCAGTGCCAACTTTGTAGCCTTTTTTTTCATCGGGAAGTAGAACTTTTGCTGTAACCATTAGAATTGGTAGTGTGTTGTTGTTCTCTCTTACGAGTTTTGTAAATTCATAACCATCCATTTTTGGCATCATAATATCAAGAACAACAAGGTCAATGTGTTTCTTTTCAAGAACTTGTAATGCCTCAATTCCATTTGTTGCAGTTTCAACTGTATATCCAGCATTTTCTAATATTGCACTTAGGAGCATTCTAGTGTGTTTATCATCATCACAAACAAGAATGTGAAACATAGATATCCTCCCGTTATTTCCCTTTGTCTTAATAAGCTATATTAGAGGTTTTTGCAAAAACCTTATTGCTTAACAAATTACATTATAAACAGAATACGGAGGTTTTGCAAAATGAGCAAAATTCTTTGAAGTCTTAATTTTTAGAAATTTTTGCGAGTTTCGTTTCAGTTTAGAAATCTTTTGTAATCTTTTTACAAAAAAACTATGGAAAGTTAATTTTTGGGGGAATTTTATAATGAGAAAAGTAAAGATTATTACTGATTCCTGTGCAGACTTGAGTGCAGAACAGCTCAAGGCTTACGACATTGACTATGCCAAAATGTCTACAATGCTAGACGGACAAGAAGCTCCTGCACTTCTTACATGGAGTTCTGATGAAGTTCATAAATTTTATGACACAATTAGAGGAGGTAAACGCATTACAACAGCACAAGTTTCTGTTGAAGAGTTTAACCGCATATTCACACAGTACCTTGATGATGGGTACGACATTGTGTACATTGCTTGTTCTTCAAAACAGAGTGGCAGTGTAAATACTGGTTTTGTAACAGCAAAGAAACTCCTTGAAAAATACCCAGACTCTTCTATTTACTGTATTGATTCTCTTAATGCAACAATGGGAGAGGGTATGCTTGCTATGAAGGCAAGTGAATTGGCATCCCTTGGAAAGAGTGCACAAGAGGTTAAGGATTATATACTTTCTATTCGCAAGAATGTTCAAGAATTTGCAACAGTTCATACACTTGAGCATCTTAGAAAGTCAGGGAGAGTTTCTGCGTCATCGGCCTTCTTTGGTAATTTGATGGGAATCAAGCCCATTTTGGTTGCAGATAAGAGCGGCAGGCAAGCAGCTTTCAAGAAAGTCAAGGGTCGCCAGAATTCATTGGTCGAGATTGTCAAACTCCTTAAAGAAAATATCACTGAGCCAGAAAACCAGACTGTCTATATTGCACATGCCGATTGTGCTGAAAGCGAAGTTGAAGAGTTGAAAACCCTCATTAAGACAGAGATAAATCCTAAAGATATTGTGGTAGGTTATATTGGGCCTATCGTTGGTGCTTCAACCGGCCCAGATACCATTGGAGTTTGGGGTTTTGGCAAGCCTGTTACTTTTGACGCAGAGTAATTTAATGCAGAGTAATTTAGCGCAGAGTAAAAAGGCCTCGTAAGAACCTTCTCAAAGAGAAAAACAAAATCACAACCCAAAAAGGAAGCGATAATGAATCAGCAAAAGACAATTGACGGAATACTTCTTGCAAAAATGTTCAAGAGTGGAGCAAAGAACCTCAAAGAACATGTCTCTACAATCAATGACCTTAATGTCTTTCCAATTCCAGATGGTGATACTGGCGACAACATGCTTATGACAAGTATTGGAGGTGTTGACAAAATAGGCGATGATGCAACTTCACTTTCCAATGTTTCGCATAAGATTTCTGATGGAATGCTTCTTAGTGCTAGGGGAAATTCTGGTGTAATTCTTTCTCAAATTTTTGAAGGTATTGCGGGTGAATTGGAGAACGTTGAGACTGCAGAGACTAATGTTCTTGCAAAAGCTCTCCAAAAAGGCACTAAACATGCGTATTCTGCTGTTATGGACCCTACAGAGGGCACAATGCTCACTGTTATGCGCTGTGCCACTGAGTATATTTCAAGAAAAGTATACGATTCTCCAGAAGAACTCTTAAAAGACTTCCTTGAAGAAGCAAAACGTACATTAGAAAAAACTCCTGACATGCTTCCTGTCCTCAAGAAAGCGGGGGTTGTTGATTCAGGAGGGGCAGGGCTTGTTTACATTGTTGAGGGCATGCTTAAAGCTTTTACTAATGATGACACTGCTATTGAAGATAAAGATTTTGATTTTGCGACCAATCAGCCTGGACAAGATATAGATGTCAATCTTTTTACAGAGGACAGCGTTTTGGAGTATGGCTACTGTACTGAAGTGTTAGTACGTCTTATGAATGCTAAGACAAATATAGAGACTTTTGATGTGAGCACTATAACAGATTATCTCAAGGGACTTGGAAATAGCGTTGTTACATTCAAAAATGGTAGTATTGTAAAAATTCACGTTCACACAAAAACTCCAGATAAAGTTCTTTCTTTTTGCCAGCAATATGGAGAGTTCCTTAAGATTAAAATTGAGAATATGTCGCTCCAACACAACAATACTCTTGTAGAAAAAGACAAAGTCCAGAATGAAATTTCCCAAGAGAAAGATGATGTAGAGAAACAACGCTACGGAGTTGTTGCTGTTGCCTCTGGAGAGGGAATTAAAAACTTGTTTATGGAAAGAGGAGCTAATGTAATTGTAGATGGCGGGCAGAGCATGAATCCATCAACACAAGATTTTCTTGATGCGTTTGATAAAGTGCATGCTAAGACAATTTTTGTTTTGCCAAATAATAGCAACATTATACTTGCAGCTAAGATGGCAGCGAGTATGTATACTGCCTCAAAAGTTTATGTCATTGAAAGTAATAATATGGGCGCCGGATATGCAGCTCTTTCTATGTACAATCCAAATTGTAATAATGAAGAAGAAATAGTTTCTGAACTCACAGACGCTATGAGTGGTGTAACTTCTCTTGCTGTATCAAAAAGCGTTCGTAATGCAGAGGGTGTAACTAGTGGTGATTACATTGGCTTTGTTGGCAAAGACATTCTTTGCGATAATCCTGTAAGAAAAGAGGCTGTGCTTGAGGCTTTTAGTAAGATAGATTCATCTTCTTTTGAAATTTGTCTTCTTATTTTTGGCAAAGAAGCAAACGAAAGTGAAGCAGAAGAAATTAAAAAGGAAATCAATGCAAAATATCCAACTAAGGAAGTTTTTGTTGTTGGTGGAAAACAAGATATATA
>CAVDPO010000043.1:1847-3751 GCA_963610855.1 Segatella copri | reverse complement strand
TAATATCACTTGTTTGAGCATCAATTAATCTTAGTATTTGCTCATCTGACATCTTAGAGATTTTGCTTGAAGCCTTTTTAACAAACTGACTCATCCCAAAACCTCCTTTGTTCTATAAATTACATAATCTAATGTAAGTCTTTTATTTTGGTTAAAAACTTTTGCTTTATAAACCATCTCGTTTATACCGTCAATCAAATACTTTGCTTTTCTACTATCTATTGTACCTGAAATTTGTCCTTCATACAGTTTGTCTAACACATGCGAAAAGAACACATCCCATCCGTTGTTTTTTTCAAGTTCATCAACAATTGAAGGAACATTTGCATCATGTGTAACAACAAGACTCTTTGCCATTTGCTTAAGTTTGGCATCATCTATGCCTATTGATTCAAGAAAGAACTGCTCTAGAGTCTCATATTTATTAGCGTTTATAAATAAAGAGTTAAAAATATATTTGATAGCTTCTTGCGAAAGAGCCTCAAATCTAAACTTTCTTACGCGACTTAAAATTGTAGCAAGAATTCTTCCTGGATTAGAGGATATCAAAATAAAATAAGTATCTTTAGGAGGTTCTTCCAGTGTTTTAAGAAATGCGTTGACTGCAGCTCCTAATGCATTTTCTAGCCCTTCTACAACAACAAGTTTTTTCTCTCCATCCATTGATGATGTTGAACACCAATCTCTTATGGCTCTAACTTGTCCAATGCTTATTGCTTGTGTTCTATTTGCAGAAACTAAAGAATTCACAAATTTTTCAATAGAATTAACCAATGCATCAAGTTCATTATCATTTACACTACAAAGTCTTTCTAAAAGTTCAGAGATTTCAGCAGCATCACTGAATTTCTTTCTTTCACTGGCACTTTGTTCGCCAAAAAGCGCCCCATGATACTGCCTAAGCATTATGTTAACATTGTCTTTAAGGAAAGCTTTTGCTGCATTATTTCTTGATTTTTTAACAAGAGCTATTGCACTCATTATGCGGCTATAGTGGCTACGATCAGAAACAATTACAATGTTCTCTTGTGGAACTTCCATTTCTTTTGCAACAGCCATAGCTGCATACATTCTACCAGTATAAGAATTGCCGTAAAAAAGAGAGGAACTGGGGAAAGCCTTATTTTCAACTAAGTTTGAAAGTTGAGAGGCTATTTGTGGCTGGGTTTTAGATAAAGCTTCAAACATTTTCCCTGCCTAAACTTGTATTAGACTACACCCTCTGCAATGGACAAGCACCAATTTACGAGAGGTTCTATTAACCTAGTAGAGAAAAAACTATCTGAAAATAAAGTTCCAAAATCAAACAAAGATTGATAATTCATAAGCATTTCTAGTATTCCAATAATTAAAATACTTTCTACAACGCCAAGAACAAAACCCAAGATATTGTCAATAATAGCTATATTGGCACTTTCAAATATGCCATCTAGAGCAGTGCCAAAACCTTTTAGAGCAGAATACCCTACCATGAATATAATGAAATAGCATATAAATGATGCAAACCAAAGAGGAAGACCAAACTGTTCAATGAGTTTACTTGAGAGAGTTCTAGTGAACATTGCAGCCAGTAAAAATCCAAGCACATAGCCACATTTAGAGGAGACTTCATCTATAAAGCCTTTTATGGCTCCCCAAATTCCACCAATCATCACAAGAACAAAAATGACATAATCTATAGTCTTAAGATACTCACCCATTGCTTTTTCCACTACATTAGAGTTTTTTGCTCTAACACCAAATGCACATTAATTTTTGTTTGTAGTATAAGAAATCATTGCCAATCTTACAACAACATTGCAACAATCTTTCCAGTTGTTGCTTTTTTGATTATACTACTTTCATGGCAAATTTTTTAGCAAAATTATTTGGTTCAAAAAAGGACAAAGATATAAAGGCTTTAA
>CAVDPO010000043.1:0-1837 GCA_963610855.1 Segatella copri | reverse complement strand
GTCCAATAGTAGATAAGGTTAATTCGTACGAAAGTTGGGCAAAATCTCTTAAAGATGAAGATTTCCCCAAACAAACTCAATTATTCAAAGAGCGTATCTCGAATGGAGAAACATTAGACAATCTTCTTCCTCAAGCTTTTGCTTTAGCACGTGAAGCTTCTTTTAGAACTCTAGGAGAAAGACATTATGATGTTCAAATAATGGGAGCTATAGTTCTTCACCAAGGGAAAATCCTTGAAATGAAAACAGGTGAAGGAAAAACTCTCACAAGTGTTCCTGCAGCTTATCTAAATGCGTTGGAAGGTAAAGGCGTTCATATTGTAACTGTCAACGACTATCTAGCCCAAAGAGATGCAGCGTGGATGAGCCCAATATTTAACTTTTTAGGATTGTCGGTTGGTGTAATTGTTTCTAATATGGACAACGCTAGAAGACGTGATTCATATAAGTGTGACGTCACTTATGGAACGAACAATGAGTTTGGTTTTGATTATTTGCGTGATAATATGAAAACACGTTATCAAGACAAAATCCAACCAAAACACCATTATTGTATCATTGATGAAATAGACTCAATTCTTATAGATGAGGCAAGAACTCCGCTTATCATTTCTGGTCCTGCTGATGACGATACTAAACAGGCTATCAATGCAGAGAAAGTTATCTCATATTTCAAAGAATGTGAAAAAGATCCAGAGACTGGTGAATACCCAGAGATATCGGCCTTTGCTAGATTTGAAGACGGTGCAATGCTTGAGCCAAATGGCGATTACATGCTTGACGAAAAAAATCGTCGTGTAAGTTTTACCAAGCAAGGCATGGTTCACATGGAAGAGCTGCTCCAACGTATGGGGATAATAGAAGGGTCTTTGTATGATGACGAAAATTTTGAATACATCCATTATGTTACACAGGCAATGGTTGCAAAACACTTGTATCACAAAGATACCGATTACGTTGTTCAAGATAATCAAATCCAAATAGTAGATGAATTTACGGGACGAATTCTCTATGGAAGACGTTATAATAATGGCTTACATCAAGCAATTGAAGCAAAAGAACACATAAAGGTTTATGGTAAGAATAAAACTCTTGCAACTGTCACCTTTCAAAACTTCTTTAGAATGTATGACAAGATTTCTGGTATGACAGGTACTGCCGATACTGAAGCTCCTGAGTTTGCGTCAATATATGACCTTGATGTAGTTGTAATTCCTACACACGTTCCTGTACAGCGTGTAGACAAAGATGACCTTGTTTTTCTTTCTGAACAATTTAAGTATCAAGCTATTTGCAAAGAAATCCAAAGAGTTCATGAAACAGGACAACCTATCTTGGTTGGAACTGTATCTATTGAGAAATCAGAGCTTATATCTAGTCTTCTTAGACGTATGGGAATCCCTCACGAAGTTCTTAATGCTAAAAACCATGCACGTGAAGCACTAATAATTGAAAATGCTGGTGCAAAAGGCGCTGTAACTGTTGCAACAAACATGGCAGGTCGTGGAACAGACATAAAACTTGGAGGCTCCCCTGATGCTCTTGCTCGTAAGATATGTGGAACAGAGGCAACAGCAGAAGAGTTTAAGGCTGCAAAAGAGAAAACTCGTGCACAGTGGCTTGCTAATTATGAAGAAGTAAAATCTCTTGGTGGCTTGTACATTTTGGGCACAGAGCGCCATGAATCAAGACGTATTGACAACCAGCTTAGAGGAAGAAGTGGAAGACAAGGAGACCCAGGCCTTTCTCGTTTTTTTGTTAGTTTTGATGACACACTTCTTAGAATGTATGCAAAAGATAACATTAAATCGCTTATTGGCAGACTTGGGATGAATAC
>CAVDPO010000042.1:5715-7463 GCA_963610855.1 Segatella copri | reverse complement strand
TTATTTCAGTTTTCAGAAAGTGTCTTTTATCTCGCAAATCCAAATCCAATCTTCTCAAAGCTCATTTTGCAAAAACCTCTATTTATTAACAATTATATGATATAATGTTTCGAAAAGAGAAGAAAGTCTAGAGGTAGAAAATGGCAAATTTTGTGGATAGACCAAGAACATACACGTATGAAGACATAGAAACACTAGAGTCGTACAAAAAGCAAGGAAGTTATGCTTTCGCAGGGTCCACATTCTTTATATTCCAAATAAAAGAAGTTGATAAATTTGTTAAAAGAAAACTACGTAACTACATATCACGCAAGAAAAAAGGGCCAAATGGTTTTACACGTTATACTATAGATACGAGCCTTCTTTCTAACATCTGTAGCGTGTATAAAAAAGTTCTTCCCAAATTTGTTGAAATTGTTACTTGGGGCAAAAGTCTTGGAGCAATTATTTGCACATCATATCTTTCGTTTGATAAAGAGACGGGAGGTTTTCCCCAGAACCTTGATAGTTTTTTTAGGGAGCCTTTTTTTGTCTATGATGGAAGTGTGTCCACAGCTGTTGCTTCTTTGGCAAACATAATGATTAGCAAAAAACTTAGTAGGAAAAGACTATTTAGTGAAATAACCTTCATAGGATGCGAAAACGACAGCTATGTTACGCGTACATTTACAAAAAAAGACAAGTGGTACCGCGGATCTCTTACAAATAAAAACCGTCCTGCATATTCAAAAGAAGAGAATAAACCTACTTCTGAAGCGGGTTTTTCTGGTTTTGCATTTGTGATGTCTATTCCAATTACACCGGACGAGGTTCGTCCATATGAGAAATTTTACCACCCCATGATCTTTTTAACTATTAGGAAATATATTGATGGGCATCTTCCTCGTGAAGGTGTAAACATAGAAGATAAATACATATCTCTTCCTCGTGCAAACTGCCAAACTTTGCACGCTTCATTTTTGTATAACATTAGAGAAGAAAACTATGAAGAGTATTTGTTCACTTTCTTAGAAGCAACGTTTAGAAAAGTTGACTGTTTTATGGCAGGAGAAAAATTTGTAAATATTATGAGAAACAAAACTCCTATGCCAAAACAGTTGGAAAAAGAGCTTGAAGACTACAATAGAGAACTTAAACTTCTAAGAAATGACACATGCAAAAATGTTTCAACAGCTTCCCCTAAAGATTTGGTTGTATCTTGGTATCAGAATACTGGAACAAAAGAATTTGTAGATAACCTAGAGATTATTAGCAATTATTTGATAGAAGAAACAAACCAAAAGAGAGAAAACAAGAGACAGCTTTTGCTAAACTTCATTGGTGTTTTTGCAATTATATCGGCTGTTTGGGACTTTGTTTCTTTGTGGATAAACCCTACTCCAGATGGCCACAAGATAGGCTCTATTCTCATTGGTATAATTTTCATCTTTGTTCTAATTGTTTTTAGATAACTGTAAGAATACTCTGTGTATTTCAAAGTTGAAAAAATATCTTTTTAGCCACAAAGGCAATGCCAGGGTTCATAATAACGTGCTTTATGAACATTGGTTTGCCAATGTGCTAAATAAATACTATTATTAAAAACATGAAAACCAATGAAAACAAATTAGAAAATTTACCTAAGAACATACTGGTCATTCCCATGCGGGGGTGCCCTGTTTTTCCAGGATTGTATACGACAATAGAAGTTTCTGACAAACAAGACATGGAAATTGTTAAACAAGCAGAAAAATTCAATGGTTTTGGTC
>CAVDPO010000042.1:0-5705 GCA_963610855.1 Segatella copri | reverse complement strand
CTAAAAAATGATGAAAAATCAACCAAAAGTCTCAAAGTAGAAGATTTTTACGAGATTGGAACATTTGTAAGAGTTAAAAACCAAATTAACACAATTTATGGAACAAAAAGCCTCTTTA
The DNA here is from genome assembly GCA_963610855.1 of Segatella copri. Taxonomy (GTDB): domain Bacteria; phylum Spirochaetota; class Spirochaetia; order Sphaerochaetales; family Sphaerochaetaceae; genus UBA9732. The sequence goes on along the minus strand of CAVDPO010000042.1, from coordinate 5,587 downwards.
TTGAAACTATTGCGCGCTTTAAGGTCATGTCTATGCTGTCGCATGCAGGGCTCATTACAGCACAAGTCGAGTATATAAAAGAAGATGAGCTTTCTCCTACAGAAGACAAAGCTTTCACGACAGCCCTTAGAGAAGCTCTTAGCCTTAGGGCCGATAAATCTATTCTCTTAGACAACATTAGATTTAATGCATCAAATATCCCAGAAGCAATTAGACTTGCTGACTATCTTGCAAGTGCAATAGTCCCAAGACAAAACCAGCAAGAATTTTTGGAAACGCTTTCTGGACGGGAAAGAATAATTAAAATTCTCAAAGTATTGCAAGAAGAGCTTACTGTCCAAAAAATGCATGATGAAATTCAAACTCTTGTTTCTAAAAAGATAGATGCAAGACAAAAAGAGTTTTTCTTAAGAGAAGAGCTTAAGATTATAAGACAGCAATTACAAAAACTTGGTGATTCTGATGACATTTTAGATTTAACAGAGGACGAGCTTGAAGAGTCTCTAAGAGAAGCTTTAGGAGAAGAACCTCCTAAAACAAAAAAGACGAAAACTAAAGCAAAATTAATAGACCGCCTTAAAGCACTTAATTTGCAGGGCGAAGCATATGAAACTGTTTTTAGTGAATATCAAAAACTCCAAACTATGGAGCAAGCAAATCCAGAATACTCAATTATTCGAACATATCTTGAGACTGTAGCAGATCTTCCTTGGAATGAAGTTTCCCCAGACGACTTTTCTCTTGAAAAAGCCAAAAAAATTCTTGAAGAAGACCACTATGGCATAAAAGACGTTAAAGAAAGAATTTTAGAATTCTTAGCTGTACGAAAACTCAAAAATGACACTAAAGGTTCAATTATTTGTTTGGTTGGCCCTCCTGGAACTGGAAAGACATCTGTGGGCATCTCAATAGCAAAAGCACTTAACAAGAAATATTATAGGTTCTCTGTTGGTGGAATGCGAGATGAGGCCGAGATCAAAGGCCACAGAAGAACTTACATTGGAGCTATGCCTGGACAGGTTATTAAGGGTCTTAAGATTACAAAAACAAAAAATCCAGTATTTGTAATAGATGAAATAGACAAAATGACAGTCTCTAACCAAGGAGATCCAGCTGCAGCGCTTTTGGAAGTTTTGGACCCTGAACAAAACTCGACTTTTAGAGACCATTATTTGGATATTCCTTTTGATGTATCAAACGTACTTTTCATTGTAACCGCAAATACCACTGACACAATTCCAAGACCTCTTTTAGATAGAATGGAATGTATAGAGCTCAATGGTTATACATCAGATGAAAAACTACACATTGGAAAGAAGTATCTAGTTCCAAAAAGTCGTGCAAAACATGGACTTAAGGCAAGTGATATAAAATACACTGACAAAATTCTTAAAAAAATTGCAGAAGAATATGCAAGAGAAGCCGGAGTTAGAAATTTTGAGAAAGCGTTAGACAAAATACATCGTAAGGTTGCAATGGAAATTGTAGAAAACGAGTACAAGATTGCTGACTTAAAAGCTCAAGGCGCAAGCGAAGAGGACATTCTTTCTAATAAAGACCTCTTAGTGCGTCCTATTAAGATAACAGATGAAAAACTCATAAAATATCTTGGACAGCCTATTTTCCACGAAGATGAAGTAATACGAGCTGTACGACCAGGAATGTCAGTGGGTCTTGCATGGACTTCTATGGGCGGGGACGTTCTTGCAATAGAGGCCCAACACATCCCTGGTAAGGGAGATTTGAAACTCACAGGACAACTGGGAGACATCATGCAAGAGTCTGCAAATATTGCATTCTCGTACATAAAAAGCATTGCAGCTTCTCATAGTATTGATTTATCTTGGTTTGAAAAAAACAATATTCACCTTCATGTGCCAGAGGGAGCAACTCCAAAAGATGGACCGTCTGCAGGAATTACTATGGCAACTGCTATATATTCTCTTATTACAGGGCAAACAATGGCACAGGATATGGCAATGACTGGGGAGCTTTCACTTCTTGGTAAAGTTATGCCAATTGGTGGTCTTAAAGAAAAAGTACTTGCAGCAAGAAGAAATTTTGTTAAAACAATTCTCATTCCAAAGTTCAATAAACGTGATTTGGACAAGCTTGAAGACAATGTGAAAGAAGGAATTACATTCCACCTTGTGGGAGATATGGAAGAAGTGCTTTCGTATGCGTTCCCTAATGACAAGTACAAGTACAGAGAACATGTGGAGACAAAACAAAAAGAGCAAAAGTCGCCAGAAGAAAAACTTGCTATTGCTGTAGCTCAAGCTGTCACAAATGCTTTGCAAAATGCAAAAAAATGAAATAAGAGGAGCTGTAGAGGTTTTTGTAAAATTGTTTTTTGAGGCAGTTTTATAGAAACCTCTACAAGAAACTTAAAGTAGGTACAAGATGCAAAACGATACACATAATGCTAGTAATAGTGAGACAAACAGCGTACATAAAATGGAACTTCTCTCCCCTGCCGGTAGTTTTGAAAAGCTTGAAGCTGCTTTCAATTATGGTGCTAATGCTGCCTACATGGGCCTAAAAGACTTCTCTCTTAGAACAAATGCTAAGAATTTTGACTACAGTCAGGTACAAGAAATAAAAGATTTGAAGGCAAAAACTGGCAAAAAACTCTATTGCACTGTAAACATCTACTTTCACGAAGATGACATCCAAAAACTCAAAAATGAGCTTGAAAAAATGGCAGAGTATCCTTTTGATGCATTTATTATTTCCGATATCGGCATATTTGATATCTTAAAAAAGGCCTTCCCTAATGCGCAAATGCACCTCTCCACCCAAGCAAATTGCATTAACGCAAGTTCAGCGCGTATGTATGCAAATATGGGTTTTGATAGGGTAATTCTTGGACGAGAGACACCTCTAAAGGACATTCGCAAAATTCGCGATGCAAACCCTACTTTGGGCATTGAGACGTTTGTCCATGGTGCTATGTGCATGGCATATTCAGGCCGATGCTTTCTTTCTTCTCATCTTACAGGGCGCAGTGCAAACCAAGGGGATTGCTCACACACATGCCGTTGGAACTATAGATTTGCAAAAGATGCAAACATGTCACTAGATTTGGCTCTTGAAGAAGAATCAAGACCTGGTCGTTATTATCCAATTGAGGGAAATGAAGAGTATACAACAATTCTTTCTTCAAAAGATTTGTGCATGATAGACCATCTAAAAGACTTACAAGATGCGGGTGTTGATTCTCTAAAAATTGAGGGACGAATGAAAAGCATCTATTATGTTGCAACTATAACTCGTGCATACCGCAAGGCTCTAGACCATTTGTATGATCCAAGTGTTGATTATTTGCCATACCGTGAAGAGCTTTTTAATGTAAGCCATAGAGAATTTGCAACAGGTTTTTTCTATGGAAATGGGCCAATTGATGTAGATGATGAGACTTCTCTTGACGGTTCAAGAGCCTTAGGACAAGACTTAGAAGATGTAAACCGCACAACTAGGCAAGGCTATTTGAGAGATTACCTTTTCTTGGGAACTATTGGAGAGCAAGTAAAACCTGGAGTATATGAAGTTGATATCAAGAACCAAATAAAAACAGGAGAGCCTATTGAATTTATTGGCCCAAATGTTTTGTCTCTTAAAGAACCAAGTGCTAAAGTTCTTGATGGAAACTTTAATGAAATAGACCATATAGACCATTGTAGAACAGGTTATATAAAAACCAATTTGCAGTTAGAAAAAGGATATATGATTAGAAAAGAAATAAAAGTAAATGAGAACTAGTTTGAAACGTACCATAGCTATCTTTTTATGTTGTTTTTCTTTTGTTGCTCTTGTAAGTGCATCAAATAGTTCGCAAGCCTCAAGTTCTCCGGGGACTTCAAGTGCTGTTTATGAGGACTCTTTTGCATTTCTTGCTCAAAACAAAGAATATGTAGAACTTTATGATGCAATATATAATTGCAAAGAACCGGCAGTAGTTGAAAAATGCTATGCAAATTTAGAAAATTCTCTTGGTACAAGTGCACAAAACTGGATTACTTTATTAAAAGGAGCTCTTAACGGTTCTTATTATTATCTTGATATTGCGACTAAAAAGAATTCTAAAAGAGCAAAAGAGCTCATCTCTTATGCATACAAGATTTATGAAGAGTTAAAGAAGGTTGGAATAGATGAGAAACTTTTGTTACCTATTCACTTTTGTTGTCTTACTATGGATTATTTAGCACATCCAATGAATTTTGCAAAAGGCATTGAGGCAATAGATGTCATTGATGATGCATATAAGAAATACCCTAATGAACTTACTATTGCAAACCTTTATGCTTCACGTAAGCTCAATGCTCCTTCCATTGGAGGTGGCAATGTTTCTGAAGCAATTGAAATTTACAAGAGTTTAATTGCCTTTTTTGAGAACTCTGAACCTTCTAGTTCTTTAGGTGATGGGACTTCCTCTCTTGAGGCCTCTCTTGTGGCATCTCCATGGGAAATGTTTGATACATACTCCAATATTGCAAAAGGTTACATTAAACAAAAAGATAACAAGAGTGCTCTTCTTTATTACAACAAAGCTCTTGAAATATATCCCCAAAACAAAGTTATTCAAAATGCAATAAAAGAGATGAAATAAAAACGAGAAAGTTCCCTTTCTCTGTGCGGACAAAGTGGTCTAGACTCTCAAAGCGGTCTAGACGCACTGGACACACTGAACGGTCTAGACGCACTGGACGCACTGGACGCTCGGAAACGGTCTGTTTTTAGTAAACTATTTTTACTTCTCGAATTTGAAAATAGAAAAGTTGGCAAATCTCACCATTTTTATGCTAGGAGCCAAAAAATAAGGGCCCTGAAAGAAATCTGTATTTTTCCTTTAGCAGTTTCTCTTTCAAGGCCTTAACAATTTAGATCATTGAACTAAAACTGTCGTTAAACAGTTTCTACTTTCTCTAAAGATTAATTTTTTTTCCATCAACAGTAATTGTATGAATGTCTCCTTTAATCACGAACGATTCTGATCCTACTGCAGGATTAAGTGTACAAGATGTCAAAACAAGACAACTTGCCTTGTTAGAGTTTCGAATATTAAAAATATCTTGCTTTACGTTTGATCCATCTGCTATGCACGAAGTGAATTTGCAATTATAAAAACTCATATTTGCAGCTCCACGACCATTATTTTGAGAAACAACTATACAGCTGAAATCGTTCCAGCCATCCTTACTATCATACTTATTGAAAGAATTGAAGGTACTGCCAGTAGCAACGACTTTTAAGCTCTCATCCCAATTGTTTATTGCAGCCCATCCTTCAATTGTACTATTTATAATTTTATAGGTCGTATTACTATCGCTACCTTCGTAACCCTCATTTATGGCATAATAAGTAGGAATAGAGAGAAAGACATCTTCTAATGTTATTGTAGCATTTTTGTTATCACATGAAGAAATTCCTCTAAATCCACCATTATAAGTCGTTGAAGATATCTTAACATTCTTGAATGTCACAGCACCTTTTGGAGAACTAGAACCATTGCTTGTATCGGTGATATTCCAAATATTTATTAGTCTAGCTCCTCCATTTAAGTCACTATATGTAACCTCTCCAGTAT
>CAVDPO010000041.1:0-6001 GCA_963610855.1 Segatella copri | reverse complement strand
TATATGCACAGCTTTCATTTATTGCCTCAATGGCATACTTGGCAGGGCCTGTTACATCTCCTAAAAAACCTGTCCCAAAAATGCAATCTACAATGGTATTGAAGCCGGCGAAAAGGGTAGAAGAATTACAATTTTCATAAAGTCTGCTATTACTGTCCTTCTCATTGTTTTTCTCGTTGCACAAGTCAATGTTGCTAAGATCAATAGTTTTAATTCCTCTTTTTAAGCATTCGTTAAGATAAAAAGCTCCGTCAATAGAGGTTTTGGGAGAAACTCTAAAAATTGTTGAGTCAATTTTTGAATCAAAAAGAAGACTTGCTAATACATAGCCGTCGCCTGCGTTATTTCCACTGCCACACACGACGGCAACAGGCCTTTGCCATAAGTTCTTTTCATTTGCAACATTAAAAATGGCTTTGCCAGCGCAAAACATAAGATTACGACTGGAGATTTTTGTTTTAATGGTATGTGCATCACTTTTTCTCATGTTTTCTACAGATAGCACTTTTATCATTTGCAAAAACCTCCTTGTACAGTTTTGTTGGTTTTAGTTACTGTCCTCTTGGGCATTGGCTTTATCTAATGTTTCTATTAGATAGGGATATATGTTTTGGAAATCTCCTATTGTGGTAGGTGCTCCATGTCCAGGAAGTACTTTTATGTTTGGATTAAGTTTGTATAAAAGAGTTAGAGAATTTTTCATATCAACATTGGAGCCACCAACGTCAGTTCTTCCATAGCATCCTCTAAAGAGAGTGTCTCCACTTATAAGAATGTTAGCATCTTCATCCAAAAGGCAAATAGAGCCTTTAGTATGTCCTGGAGTGTATAGGACTGTAAATGGACCTATTGTAGAGTTGTTTTTTAGTAAAAGATTTGGAGTAGGTAATGGGCCATCATTACGACCAAGGTGCGTGTAACGCCCGTTAAGTGGTTCATGTTCTCCAACAGCAAAGACTGCATTAGGATACGCCATGCAAAGTTCTTGTAATGCTCCAACATGGTCAAAATGAGCATGAGTTAGTATTATGTGTGTTACATCTCCATTTATTTCTTGCATGATCTTTCTTGGTGAAAAACCGGGGTCAATGACAGCACAAAACCTAGATTCTGTGCCGTCTTTGGAGTAGGTATCCTCAATTATGTAACAATTTGTTTGTAAATGACCTACGCGCACGCATTTAATCTGCATCTTTTTCCTTACTATAATTTATTTTAACTTTACGATTTTTATAAGTTTGTCCATTCAGTGCGTCTATAACATTATTTGCAACATCTTTTTTAATATAAATGAAAGAATAACTTGGTTTGTAAGCTATAGACACAATATCAGAAGCTTTGAGATTTGCTTTTTCACAAATAAACTGTGCAAGTTCTTTTGGTGAGCTTTTGCTTGTCTTTCCAATGTTGATATAAAACGACACAGAATCTTCTAAAGTTGCTTTATTGAGAGGTTTTCTATCATCGGCCTTGCTATGTGGTTGCCCGTTACCTCTTGGACGAGTTGAAGAGTGGTGTATATTTCCGTCTTGGGTCATAAAAAGGTATGCAAGAAGATAGCCCCTCATTGTAAGAGGAACGTTCTTTCTCATGATTTTTCGTATTTCTTCAAGCTCTTTTGGATCATGGTAGAGCTTCATTTCTTCTACAAGCTCTTTGAATTTTTGACCCCTAATATCTGTAATGGTTTCTGCCATTTCATTATCTCCTAAGTTATATTTTTTATTTTTTTGTGAAGTGCTGTAAAAGTATACAACATTTTTCATTTAATTTGCAGACGGTTTTTTGACTATATGTTACAATTTGCATTATGGCTGGACTTACTAGTGAAATAGAAGTACTTAGAAAAGAGATGGAAAAATCTCAAAATGAACTCTCTCTCTTACACATGGAACTTGGGGAAGTTGCAGCAAAATGGCATGATGCAATAAATTACGCTCCTTGTCAAAATCAATATGAGAAGTTGTGCGAAGTAGTTTCTCAAAAGGATGAGGTAGATAGCAAAATAAGTGCATTACAAAACGCTATGGACAAGATGTCATCTGGCGGTGAGCAAATGGCACGTACCAAGTCTTCTATGAAAGATTTAGACAACCGGTTTGAGACTTTGATAGCTATGCTTGGTGCTGTAACGGTTGAACTAGATGCATCTGGGAGACTTCCTACTAGGCTTTCAAAATGTCTTGAGCCTATGCGTGAACATGAAAAAAAAGTGCAAGACTGCGAAAAACATATTGCAAAAGCAGGCGTTGATTCTAGAATTATTGGCCCTTTGTATAACAAGAAACTTGAAAAGCTTAAAAAAAGTTTGGATTCTGTGTTTTATCAAGTAGGGCACAGGTTGTATAAATCTGGCAACTTTAGAGATTTGCCTGGCGAGCATGCTAAAGATATTCTTTCTCAAATGGAGCAAATTAGGTTTCTAAAGCGCAACTATAAGAATACTCTGCTTGACCAAAAATCTATAGTGGATGGAGCCCAAGACTCTCTTATGAATATGGGTGCGTATGGAGAAGAGAGTCGCAAACTTAAGGCTTTGCAAAGTCAAGAAAAACAAATAATGCAAATTCTTGAGCAAAGATTTACAGATTATGGCGAAGTTTTGGCCGATGGTATGCAGTTTTGGCTTGATAAAGATGCTCCAGAAGAGCTCATGCAATGTTGCTCTAACATTATTGAAAAAGAAAATTCAATGGAGCGACAAGCTCTCATCATGGAACACCTCCTTATGGAGCATGATATTGAAATTCATAATATGCAACTTTCTCAACTTGCAGAGCAAATGAATCATCTAAATAGCCAATTACTTGTAATTGAAAATCAAAAGAAAGAATTACAACAAAAAGTAGATGCACAACTCAAAGCTATATCTGAACTTAAAATGAAACAAAATAAACTTGTGCAAGATAATCAAAGAAAGACAGAGAATATGGAGAAATTATGTTAGACAGTCTATGGAAACAAATTGCGCTGTATTTTGAAAAATCGGGCTTTCAAGTATTGACGGCGCTTGTTGCTGCTTTTTTTGGAGTTTTGATTATTAAAAATATTCTTAAACTTGTAAAAGTTGGGATTTTAGCTAGTGATTTAGATAATGCTCTTGTGCATTTTGTTCTTGCTATAGTCAAGTATGTCCTTTACTTGATCTTGATTTTGTACTGCCTTAACGTGTTGGGGTTGCCAATGTCTGGGTTTGTTAGTGCAATATCGGCATTGACGCTTGCGATTGGCCTAGCTGTAAAAGATTTAATTGGCAGTGTTGCAAATGGCATTATGTTGGTAAGTACGCACCCTTTCAAAGAAAACGATTATGTTGAAATTGGAGGCATAGGGGGGACAGTTCAAGAACTTACTCTCATGCATACTGTGCTTTTTACTCCAGATAACAAGAAAGTAATGCTTCCAAATTCCAAAGTTTTTGGCTCTGATATTGTGAATTTTTCTGCAAATGAGCTACGACGTATAACGATTCCAGTTGAAGTTGATTACAATGCTAATTATAAGCAGGTACAACAATTGCTTTTGAAAGTTGCAAATGAACACCCTCTTGTGTGCTCTGATCCTGCGCCAACAGCAAGGTATAATTTTGAAGAAGATTCAGCTGTGCGTTATGACGTTAAAGTTTGGTGTCGTAATGAAGATTACTGGCCTGTTGTATACGATTTGAGTGAGCAATTATATACAGTGCTGTTTGACAATAATATAGATGTTCCGTATCCACAACTGACCGTGAGCTATAGAAAGGAGGATGAGTAATATGACTGAGTCTTTACTAAAAATGCTTGGAACCTGTCTAGCTTGGGGCATTTCATATTTAATCATTCTCTATATCACAAATAAAATGGGCGTTGGGTACAATGTGCTTAAAAACTCACTTAAATGGCTAGTTCAGCTAAAAAAATTATGTACTTCATTGCACTCTCAACTGTCGTCAAATGGGTTCTCTCAACATTCCAGAGGTACAATAAATTGTTTGAAAAAAGTTGTTAGGTGTGAAAGAGGAATTGCACGAATTTTGACTGTCTATATTTTTGATAATAGAGACGATAAAGATATTTCTCATGCTATGGAATTGATTTCTAGTATTCCTAACTACGCTAGAAAAGCAGCTGTTATTGCAAGCGAAAGTTCTTCTAATGTAAATGCTAGTGATAATGATAGAAAGAATGCTGAACTAGATGAAGTCTTTTCTAAAATTGATAATTGCATTGCTCTTTCTAGTGAACTCATTAAGAAGGCTATTCAACGTGACTTGAAAGAAGAACTTTTACGAGTTTAGAGCGTTGCGGATATTGTGTAAACATGGTGTTAAAAAGATCTTTTGCTGTATTTTTTATCTTATTTGTATGCCTTTGTGCAATTGTTGCAAGTTCTTATTTAGAAGTAGAGACTTCTCATTTTAAGATTATCTATGAGCCTGAGTGCTATAAAAGTGCAAGCGTTATTGCTTCTAATTGTGAAGAACAATATTCCTATTTATGCACATTGTTTGGGCTAGATCCTAACCTTGAAATTCCTGTTGTAATTACATCTCAATACAAAGTTTTGAATGCTTACTATACTTCGTATCCGTCTAATAGGATAGTTTTATTTGACACTGTTGCATCTAATGGGAGTCTTTCAAATTATCCCAATACTTTGGTGTATGTCTTTCGACATGAACTTGCGCATGCTTTCACAATGAATATAAGAAGTGATTTTTGGCAACATGTCTCAAACATTTTTGGTGATGGCGTTTCTATTTCTCCTTTGCTATACACATATCCCTCAATGGCAGAAGGCTTGGCTGTGCTATGTGAAAGTATGGATGGTTATGGGCGAATGAATGATTTATATGCAACAAGCATAGTACGACAAGCCAAAATTGAAGGCCTTTTTCCTTCTTGGACCGATATTGCTGGCGCTATGGATCTTTATCCCTCTTCTTCACTACCTTATATTTTTGGAGGAGCATTCTTATCGTATTTATCTAATGAGTATGGCTTTACTAAAGTTTTTGAAGCATTTAGAAGTTTTGGTAAAATTAATTGGTTCAAAAGTACAGCTACAATAATTGAAAATTGTATTGGAGTCCCTTTTGATGTCTTGTGGAATGATTTTTACAACTCAATAGAAACGCCTTCAAATATTGTTTATGGCACAAGTTTGGATTGTTTTTCTTCTAATGGTTCATATAGTGATTTTACGCTAAGTTCTACTGGTGAAATTTTCTTTGTTGATTGTGCATCATATTCATTATTAAAGATTGATGAAAACTTAAGTAATGTTTCTAAAGTTGCAAGTGTTGTGCCATATATCTCACAAGGTTCTGGAATTGATATTTCAAAAGATCTTAATGTTTTAGTTCCTTTTATTTCATCAAAAAGTTCTAGTGTGAAGGTTCTAAATTCTAAAGGAAAAACGCTTAGTACTTACAGTTTCAAAGATAAGGATGTAAGAGGGGGTGTTTTTATTGAAGGCTCTTCCTTCAATGGCGTTCTTTTGTACGTTACAAAAGGGCAAGAGACATATCTTGAGCTATATGAAGTTGATGAAGATTTTTCTCTTTGTGAAAGTCCTATAAGTGTTTGTGCTTTGGGTTATGGCGCTGTTGCAAGTGATTTTATTTCTATTAGTGGTGGAAAAGTAGCTTTTATCTTAATTTGTGGCGCAAGTTATAACTTAGCTATTTTGTCTTATGATGTTGAAAATAAATCTATGTTATTAGAGGTCATAGATAATCCTAACAATCTTGTTTTTAAGTCACTTTCAAAAGGTTTCTCTTCTAATGATGATAGTCTTGGCAATAGTATTCTTTCATTTTGCTGGTATCCTACGGCAAACAGTGAAATAAGTAGCGAAACAAGTAGTGCAATTCTAAATGATGGTTTCTCATTGGGATTTTATGGTGAATTTAATCCAACTACTTATGCTATTAGGCTGTCATGTACAAATGTATTTGGGGGCATTTGTAGCCCTTTACGCCTTGGAGATAACATTTTGTTTTCTTCTGCTATGTACA
>CAVDPO010000040.1:0-20482 GCA_963610855.1 Segatella copri | reverse complement strand
AACGAATACCGTACGACAGTTCAAAATCAACGCCGTCTTCGTTTGGTTTTTCTGTAAGCTGCCCTGTTTTGGGATTTATATAATGAGCCTGAACACAAGAGCCAAGATAAGAATCAATTATTGAGCCCATAAACGCTGTAAGAGAGATAACAGAGCAAAACGCAATGATTTTGGCAGTTTCATATACCTGAACATCCAAGAACAACAAAACCCACAAAACTCCCACAACAATAGAAGCTATAAACGAAGATAAAATACCAAGAGGTGTAACTGCTCCAGAAAAGCCTTTTGAAACTGGCATAAAGTTTCTAATTGAAACTGGCGTTCTTTTGCTTAAACTTCCAATACTACTTGCTAAAGTATTGGCCAAAACTTCTGCTATGGATGCTCCAAACATAACAAGGGAAGATAAAGAGCCCGTAACATACCATATAAGAGAAGAAAGCATGGCCATTAGCCCTCTTGAAAGAACCTGTACCAAGTCAAGCCTAAAGCTAGGATTGCTAGGATTGCCAGTATTACAAACACTTCTCTTTAATCCAAAACTTATATTCGCTCTTAGATTTTTATCTCTAATATCTCTAATAGCGCAAATCTTTTTTGCAACAATAGAAATCTCAAATGAAAAAAGAAGTAAAAAGAGTCCTTCAAATTTTATTGTCCAAAGAACAATAACTCCCATGATAAAGAACGCTATAGCACCGCTTATATAAAAAATCTTTCTCAAATACTCAACAAGAACCCAAATTGCAACTAGCACAATTACAAGAATAAAAGGTAACGGCCAAGAAAAAGAGAAAATTGTATCATCAAGGAAATTAAAAAATCTTCCAATTAGCATATAAATTCATGCATTTAAGAGGTTTTTGAAAACCTCTTATTATCTATTTGCGCACAACATCAATCCGTTACCACGCACGACCACCACCGCCACCAAAGCCACCACCAGCGAAACCACTTCCTCCAAAACTACTACCACCAACACGAGAGCCTGGATTTGGAGAACTGGAAGTCTTTGGAATTATAGAAGCAGGCACAACATGGGCCATTCTTGACGCCATCCTAGAAATATAATAAGCATCAAATGCACTTGGCCCGTTATACCACGAAGCAGGCGGGATTGTTATTTCTTTGAACTTGTCTGCCCACGAATTTTCAAGCCCAAGCACCACCGCATAACTTAAAACATGGTAATACAACAAGGGATCGTCATTTATGAGCATACGTAGCACAGAAAGCTCAACTTTCTCAATAAATTCCCTATATCCCAAAACTTGCTCTAACATCTTGTTTCCATACGCACTGCGCCTTGGCATAATTGACGCCAAAAGCGAAATAAGAGCAGAACTCACAACAGCCACAATAGCCTGCACCATGACAGCATCACCCACAACAGCTGTCCCAACTGCACTTAAAATCATAAGTCCCAAGACCGATACCACAATGCTAAAAATTACAGAAATGACATTTGAAGTTCTAATGTACCACTTTCTAAAAAGAAGATGAAAAACTCCGGCATTCAACAAAGGCAAAATGATTGCAATCCCTAAAGCAATATAAGATACATCTGGTGGGAACTCACACAAAGACAGCCTAAAGAAGAAGCATAACAGTGGAATTGTAGCTATAAATGCAAATATTGCAGCTAATACTTCGCTTTTGGGAGAAGTTAAACTTTTTTCTTTTTTGAAAAAACTTGGAACCCGCGCTTTGACATTTGTCATACATTCAAAGAAGTTGCTTTTCTCAAGATCTTTGAAATCTACAGACTCTCCAACAGCACAATGTTTGAAAAATCCATTGAATAATTGAACTTCAAAGAAAGGAATATTAGTTGAACTTTCAATTGCATACTGCTCAATTTCTTTGAGCTTTTTGAAACTAAATTTATCTTTCTCTTCCTCTGTTATTGAAAGAAGGCCTTTGTCTGCCCAATAAAAGAGCATAGAAATTATATCTTTGTCATTTGCGACTTTATCAGCTAAATAACCTACTAAAAGAGGAGAAAGTCCTTCTGGCGCTTCAAATCTTGCTAAAACAATTGGAACTGGATCTCGTCCATATTGAATCCACACCCAAGCGGCAAGAACAAGTAAAAGCAAAGAAACAACAGGTGTTATAATTGCAAAAATATTTCTATAGTCCCAAGGTGTATGGGCATTTTTATACCAAGAGTCTGGAAGTTGAACACGCAATGTAAGAGCTTCATAAGGACTAAAATTAGAGGCACTTCCCCAAATTAAAGCAGAGCCGTCAGACAAGAACTTAACAGAGTATTTTACAACAGAAGTAGAACCATACGCTCCTCTTGAAATCCAAACATTATCTTGCAAGATTTCTGAAAGGTCATATCCTGGAACGTACGGTATCAATACAGAGAACGAGAACTCTAAAACAGGACATTCCCATCCACCACCTAAAAGGTTGAAGTAAAACTCATCATAACCGTCGTTAGTATCGGCATAAAGGTCATAATCATAAGAAATCGTGTACGACTTGCTCCCATAAACAGTGGTGTCTGCAGAGCCAATTTGCATGACCAAATACCCGTTTTCATGCTCTGTTTCAAACGGCTCTGAGCATTGCAAATTTGTAACGCTGGCTTCTACTCCATTGTAAGAAGTGTAATCGTAAGGAATTTCTCTATAGAACCCATGTCGTGGAGTTTGAAAAACAAAATCAATTTTTTCTTGTATTTTATGTACAGCATTATTGCCCACTTCAATGGCCAAATTATAGCTTTCTATATAATAATCACTGGCAAAAACAGCCATAGAGGACATCAAAGAGACAAAAACAACAATAAAAACAAGAAAAACTTTTTTCATTATAACATGGCCTTAAAACTGTTTTTTTAGAACTGGACTTTCACATTTTGTTTTTCTTCGTTGGCGACTTCAAGATAAGACATCCTTTTGAATTTTGAGCCAAACATTCCAACAATCAAAGAAGTTGGGAAAGTTTCTATTGTAGTATTGAAAGTTTTAACTACAGCATTGTAGTACTTTCTAGCTTGTAAGATATCTTTTTCCAAAGAAGAAAGTTGTTCTTGTAAGTTAGTAAAATTAGTATTTGCTTTGAGCTCTGGATATGCTTCAGAAAGGGCAAAAAGACTCTTAAGAGTGCCTGCAAAGGCGTTATCGGCCTTGTCTTTTTCTTCAATACTTCCTGCGCTCATAGCTTTATTTCTTGCTTCAATTACAGCTGTCAATGTCTTTTGCTCGTGGCTTGCATAACCTTTTACTGTTTCTACAAGATTTGGAACAAGGTCATAGCGTTGCTTAAGGTGAGCATCAATTTGTGCATACGCTTCTTCCCCTTGATTTTTAAGTCGTACACACTTGTTGTATGCAGACATGATAAGAAGTGCAACAACTACTACCACTGCAATAATGATAAAAACTGTCATTTCAAAACCTCCCATTCTCTAATTTACTCTTTTGCAAATTCCTTTGCAAACTTGATTCTTCTTTTTAATAGTTCCTTATTTTGAAAGCAAGTGAGCATATGCTTCCAAATTACCATCTCCTTCACAACCAGATAGAACTTTTTTAGCTAAAATCTTTCCAAGCTGGACGCCCTCTTGGTCAAAACTGTTTATATTCCACACAAAACCTTGGAACATAACTTTGTTTTCAAAATGCGAAAGAAGTGCACCCAATGCGAACGGGGTAAGCTTGTCAGCTACAAGCAAACTTGAAGGTCTATTTCCATCAAAAGCTTTATTAGGATTATCTTCATTTTCTTTACCACAAGAAAATGCAACCATTTGAGCTACAAGATTTGCATTAAGTTTTTCATGACTTGTAGAACCTCCACTTTCACAATCTAAATGTCCTTGAGCTTCTCTAAATCCTATAAACTGCATTGGGACAATGTCTGTTCCTTGGTGTAAAAGCTGATAAAATGAATGTTGGCCATTAGTTCCTGGCTCTCCAAAAATTACAGGTCCTGTTTTATAAGACAATCTCTTGCCTTCTCTATTTACATGTTTACCGTTAGACTCCATGTCTAGCTGTTGTAAATGAGCTGGTATTCTATGTAGTTCTTGGCTATAAGGTAAGACTGCACTATAAGGAGCGCCCAGTACGTTACGCAAATAAATTCCAATCATTGCATCCATCAAAATGCCATTCTTTCGAATGTTTGGCTCTAATGCTACTATGTCCTCTTCATGTGCGCCATCTAGGATTTCTCTAAATACATTAAAACCGTAAACTAATGACAGTACTACTCCTCCAACAGCACTTGTTGATGAATATCTACCGCCAATGTAATCATCCATATAGAAAGCAGCTAAAATATTTGTATCTTGTGCTAGTGGACTTGTATTACTTGTAACAGCAACAACATGTTTTGACGGGACAAGGCCTGGTATTTTACTGTTATTCATAACTTTGAATACTAAATCACGGTTTGCGAGTGTCTCTTGTGTTGTTCCGCTTTTTGAAACCAATATGAATAAAGTGGCCTCTAAATCCAAATCACAAAGAACATTTGCTGCATCGTCTGGATCTACATTAGAAAGGAACCTTGCGCTAAGTTTTTTAGAACATCCATACTCTTGGTCTATTAAACTTAAGGCATAGCATAGGGCTCTTGGACCTAAATCAGAACCACCAATGCCAATTTGAACTACATTTTTAATCTCTTTACCTGTAGAGCCCTTTATTTCTCCGTTTCTAACTTTGTTAGAAAACTCTTTTATTTTGGAAAGTTCGCTCTCGTAGAAAGAGCCTTTTTCAACGCCATCGGCCTCTATGGGTTGGTTTTCAAGAACGCGTCCTCGGGTCAAATGGTGTAATACAAGGCGGTTCTCCCCTACGTTCATGACCTTTCCAGACAAGATTTCTCTATATTTTTCAATAAGTTGTTGCTCTTTGGAGAGTTCTTGAAGTGTGTCAATTATTGTGTCATCTACAGGCAGTGATGCATAGTTAAATGAAAACGAGCCGGCCTCTGTAATGGTGCTTTCTTCAATTCTTTTGGGAGTTAAACCAGTCTTAACGTCAAAGGGTGCACAGGCCAAAAGTTTTCTAAAACTCTTAGTCTTATCCATATCAACATAATTAACGGAACTTTTAGAAGAGCAGTCCATATTCATGTCTCCTTTGGACTTATTATAACCACTTTATGAATGTTGGCATTATTTGCATTATAGATTACGCCCTACACGTACGCTCTACACGTGCACCTTGCAAAAGAAAAATTAATCAGTAGTTTCAGGAATTCTTGTCTTAAAGCTTTCCAAGAGGTCCTCTCTAGTATAACCCTCACGAAGAAGTACCAAAATTGTGTCATCTCCTGCAAGTGTTCCTAAAATCTCTGGTAAGCATAAAGTTTCTAGTGCAAATGCAACGCCTGTAGCATGGCCTGTTCTTGTTTTAATAACTCCTACATTTCCACTGAACTCAATTGAAACAACTCCACGGCGAACATCTTGTACATAACTTTTCTCAGATTCTGCAACTAAGTCATTTTCCGGTAAAGAGTAATAATAACCGCTCCATCCATCAGAAATCTTGCCAACTTTAAGAGTTTTTAAGTCCCTAGAAAGAGTCGCCTGTGTAACATCAAAACCCTCGTTTTTCAAAAGAGACAAGAGTGTATCTTGGTTATCAACTCTATTTTTCTTAATTATGTCTTTAATAGCAGACAATCTATTGTATCTTTGTTTCATTTAGCACACATCCTTTTTTGGCCACTATTTAAGATACAATGAAGAACCTTCAAAAAGCAACATTTAATAGTATCTTTTTACCAGTTTTTTGCATGAATATTCAAAATTTAGTAATCTTTACAAAATTTGCAAAATTTTTAACAAAGAAAGTTTACTTTTACCTTAAAGAGAGACAGCGCACCGCCAATTCTTCGTAAAAATAGACTAAAATGGCCATTTTTCAATCAAAACAGTCTATTTCTCTCGTTATATTTTGCGCGCCACTGGAAAATCTAGCTAAAAACAGGGACTACGAAGCTGTTAAGATTTCCTTGGAACAGCAAGCTTCCAAATGGAAGTGCCTTGTACACTGCATGCTCAAAATAAAAGCCACGATGCACAACATTGCAACGTGGCTTTTGCGAAACAAAGTAAGATGTTTCGTTACTTGGATTCCTTGACACCATAACGCTTGTTGAAACGCTCAACACGTCCTGTTGAGTCAACGAGCTTTTGGGTTCCTGTAAAGAATGGGTGACAAGCAGAGCAAATTTCAACCTGTAAATTCTTAGCTGTTGTCTTTGTCTTAATGACATTTCCACATGAGCACTTGATTTCAGCAAGCTCATATTTTGGGTGAATTCCCTTCTTCATAGTTCCGTCCTCCGTCTTTTAGTTCGCTGGTGAACACCAAAACCAAGAAACTATAGCACAAACTTTAACTTTCTTAACTTTTGGCATCTTTGTGCAGCAAACAAATGGATTAAACAAGCCGTCTCCGTTTTAGAAAGCAGGAACGCTTCCTGTATTCATAGAACGCAAGAACGCCTCATTGTTCTTTGTTTTTCGCATTTTGTCAATTAGGAACTCAGTCATCTCCAAATCCTCAAGACCATTAATAGCATTCCTAAGAATCCAAATGCGGGCCGCCTCGTCTTTATCCAAAAGCAAATCTTCACGGCGCGTACCACTCTTCTTAATATTGATTGCAGGATACAACCTACGGTCAGCCATTCTGCGGTCGAGCACGATTTCGCTATTACCTGTGCCCTTGAATTCTTCAAAAATGACCTCGTCCATTCTGGAACCCGTCTCAATTAAGGCCGATGCTATTATAGTAAGAGACCCTCCGTTCTCAATATTTCTTGCTGCACCAAAAAATCTCTTTGGTTTGTGAAGAGCGTTAGAATCCACACCACCAGAGAGGATTTTACCGCTTGCAGGAACAGTTTGGTTGTAGGCACGAGCAAGACGTGTTATAGAATCCAAAAGAATAACAACATCTTGTTTATGCTCAACAAGGCGTTTAGCTTTTTCAATAACCATCTCTGCAACAGTTACATGCCTTGTAGCCTGCTCATCAAAAGTTGAAGCTATAACTTCTCCTTTTACATTACGTCTCATGTCTGTAACTTCTTCAGGTCGTTCATCAACTAAAAGAACCATGAGTTTTATCTCTGGATGATTTGCTGTAATAGCATTTGCTATTTGTTGTAACAAAATAGTTTTACCTGTTCTTGGAGGAGCTGTAATAAGAGCTCTTTGCCCCTTACCTATTGGACAAAACAAGTTAATAATGCGCATAGACACATCATTGTCAGTTCTTTCTGTCTCAAGATTAATGCGCTTATCTGGATAAAGAGGAATAAGGTTATCAAAACTTATCCTTGTCTTTGCAACAATTGGAGAGTCCCCGTTTACATTAGCAATGCGACTTAAAGCAAAAAATCTTTCATTTTCTTTAGGATTGCGAATTTGACCCTCAATAGTATCGCCTGTTTTTAGGTTCAAGAATTTAATAATTGCAGGAGAAACATATACATCCTCTGGTCCAGGAAGATAGCTATTAAGAGGAGATCTCAAAAAACCATAACCATCACTTAAAATCTCAAGCGTTCCAATAGTATAAACAACCCCGCCTTTTTGGCTAAAGGTACGAATAATCTCTACAATAATTTCTTGTTTTTTGAACTCTGCATAATCATCAACAGAACTTTCAGTCATTTCTGCAAGCCTTTCTTTGAGTTCACTCATTGGAACTTGTGAAAGTTCGCTTACAAGCATTCTATGTTCAAGATGTTCTTGATATTCAGCCTCTGTAATAGATATTTCATCCATTGTAAGGCCTTTCTTTTGACTATTGCGCTGTTCACTCTTTGAGTTTTGGTACTTTTGATTTTGGTCATGCCCATGCTTGCCTTTTTGATTGCGGCCTTGATTTTGCTTTTTATTAAATTTATGACTTTGGCCATCATCTTCTTTTGTATCTGCTTTGCGTGCATCATCCTTGTTAGCATCACTGACATCACCATTAAAAGAACTACCGGCTACGTTTTCTGCATTCTTTATGCCTTCATCATTATGGACATTTTCTTTTGCAACAACACTTGCAACCTCAGATGCAACTTCTGCTGCAATCTCTGTAGCGACCTCTGTTGCAACAATTTTGGCTGTCTTTTCTACTTCTTCTACTTGTTCTACTTGAGAAGACTCAAATTCATCATTTTTAGAAGTTTTAGCTTTTTTTGTTTTCTTTTTGCCCAAAGTAGTAGAAACATTACTGGAAGGATCTCTTAGATCTTCATCACTAACCTTATTTGCATTCCCAAACTCTTTCTTTGACGCTTTGGTAGCTTTTTTAGCAGCATTAGCTGTTTTAGGTGCCTGTTTTGTTTTTTCCTTTGAAACTCCTAGTGAAACGTCTTTTGAACCTTCATTTACTACGTCTTTTACTAAGTCGTTAGCATTGTTAGTGCTTCCTTTAGAAGTCTCTTTCCTCTCTTCTATCTTTGTATCTTCTTCAAAAAGAGATGGCTCTTTTACACTAGACACATCTGTAAAATTATCACTGCTAATGATAACTTTTGGTTCTTTTCTAACGAGAGGTTTTCTTTTGAGAATAACCTTTTTTACAGCTTTAACGGTCTCTGAAGCTTCCTTCAAAGCATTGTTTTCATTATCCATGTACTAGATTCTCCAACGAACATACGGCTTATGTGCAATATTTCAAACAACAAACAACCACAGCCAAGATTTTCGTTTCAAAAATTAAATAAGAATAAAAAGGGATTTAGCCCTAATGGGCCTTGCAAACTAAATATATACCCATGAAGAAACCATGTCAACAACAGAACCACCTTGAGCATATTCCAACGCAAGGATCATCATTGCAACACTTAATTTCCTACGAATATAGTCCCTAGAACTAGCGGAAATATTCACTCTAACAGCAATAGTTTCTCTAAATGAAGATGAAAACCCAATATATGCAGTTCCAACAGGTTTTCCTTCTTCTTCACCACTAGGACCTGCAATTCCGGTAACAGATACAGCAATATTAGAACCCAAAACTCTTCTTACCCCATTTGCCATTTGGCACGCACATTGAGAGCTCACTGGCCCTATTTTCTTATCATTCAAAATGTTTTCATCAACACCCAAAATTGCCGTCTTTGCACTATTTGCATAAGTTGCAGCACCTCCTAAGAACCATTTGGAACTGCCAGCTTTGTCTGTTAAAAGTTTTGAAACAAGCCCAGCAGTACAGCTTTCTGCAGTGCTAATAGTAAGATTATTTTTTTCAAGATACTCAACAAGTTTATCAACAGCCTCAAGGTTGCCTTTTTCAAGTAATCCTTTCCCTAGAAGAGTCGATAGTCTAGTCTCAAACTCTTTCTTTTTTCCCTCACATTTACCCTCTACATAAAGACTTATCTTAAAAGGTTGGAAACGTGTGCCCCAAGAAATTCCCTCTACTGAACAGCTTTCACATAAATCTTCTAATTTTGCTTCAGGTGTCATGTATACAGAAAACTCGTCACGCTCGCTACTTTTTAGCCCAATCTTTTCAGCCAAAAACGGTCTCACATATGTGTAGAACATGTATTGCATTTCAGAAGGTGGCCCTGGCATTGCAACAACTGTAACTTCTTTTGACTGCCCACCGTTTGATGTCTCTTCTATGGAGGTTTTAGAAACCCTAGTGCCTCTTTCTAAACCATAACCGGGACCTAAAAGGACAGTAAACGAGCCCTTAAACCCCGGCGCTGTGCCTTTTGGATTTGGAATTTCATCAAATCCTTGTGGAATAAAAGTTTGTCTTTCATTTGCTCCCCAAACACGCTCTCCCAAACGAGAATAAACTTCATTCCAAGCTACCTCGTTTTTTACAAGGGGAACGCCTGCTAAGGATGCAATCTCTTGACGTGTCATGTCATCACAAGTAGGGCCTAAGCCACCTGTTACAATAATGATATCGCTATCGCTAGATGCTTTTTTAAGGTCGTCAAGCATTGAAACGTCATCTGGAACAATACAAGCACGGCGTATGCAATAACCAAGATTTGTAAGCTCACGTGTCAACAAAGGGATATGGCAATCTTGAATAATTCCACGAGTGATTTCAGTTCCAACAATGTAAAGAGAGACGTTATAAGGCTTTAATACAGGAATATCGGCATAAATCATTCTTATTTATCTTCTAAGTTGTCGCCTTCCTGCAACGTGAACTTTTCTTTGCAAAGTGCCCATGCATCATTAAAACAGCCCCAAATGCAAGAATAAAATAGGAAGCATAAGTGCAAATTTGTGCAGAAAGATCAACGGTCTTGGAGTACAGAGTTAGGCCATAAGTAGTACTGCTGTACACAGGGACTTCCCATATTTTCCATCCCATCTTAAACGGCTCCATCTCGCCTTGAATTGTGCCATCTGGAGTAATTAGACAAGTAATTCCGCTATTTGTACCCCTAATTGTGGTACGTCTATTTTCAACCGAGCGGAACACTGCCATTGCCATGTGCTGCCTTTCAGCTGCAACAGAACCAGACCAAGAATCATTTGTCATGTTGACAATGAGATTGGCCCCAGAAGAAACAAAATTAGCACAAATGTCACCAAAAACGTCCTCAAAACAAATTGGAGTTGAGAATTTTATACCATTAGAAGTCTCAAACACGACAGAGTCTTCGCCCTTTTCCCACCAATGGTAATCATTAGCTTTAAGAAGATTATAAAGCCATGGCATTTGTTTTTCGTATGGAAAATGCTCAGTAAACGGCACCAAATGTTGCTTGCGGTAAGACTGCTTTATAACACCATCATCAAATAAAATTACAGAATTATAATCTTTCTTATTCCAGTTGCCATCTTCATCATAAGGTGGCAAACTCTCATCTTTTATCTCTCCAGACGGGTTTCCAGTCAAAAGAGGAATACCAAGGCTTGTGCCAAACTCAACAAACTCATCAACAAGCTCTTGAATGTCTCTCAAATAATCAAATGCAGAACCCTTATCATCCCCCTCATACGGGTATTGCGTATACCAATCAACAGACGGAACGAACGCAGTCTCTGACCAAATAATCATGTCAGGCTTTTGGAGTGCTGCTTCAAGGCTCATACGAGAAAGGTTCAAAAAATTCCTCTTGTATGTTTCGTATCCACCTTTCCAAGAGTCTGCATTGTGCTGAACAGTTGCAACGTCAAAAGAATTATCCTCTTGAGCATTTTTCCAAAAATTAAGTGTAACTATGCCATAGATAAGCTGGAATGCAAACAAGACAAGGTAAACTATGATTAAAATCTTATTATTAAAGATATATGCTTTCAAATTTTGCACAGCCCAATGTCTTTGTGCTCTCGATTTTTTAGCTTGTACATTTTGTACACCTTGCAATCCTTGTACATCTTGTAAATGCAACGAGTCCAAAGGTTGTAAATGTAGCGAGCCCAAAGGCCTTGAAACCTTAGTTTTACTAAAGAAATCACAACACCAAGCGCCTAAGAACGCTTGAGGAAGAACTAGCATAAAGTTAAGACCCCAAATACCAAAAAGGTCTGCAATTTGAATTAGTACTTTATACCTATATAGAGCGTAAGCAATTGTTCCATAAGGATACCCTGCAAACCAACTTTGAGAGACATAAGAATATGCAACCCAAATTATAGCTTGAAAAACTGGAATAAAATGAGAGAGCGTTTTCTTTAAGCTATTTAAGCTATTTACTCTCTTTAAGCGCTTTAAGCCGGCAGGGATTTTTCCTCCCTCTTCGTTTTCCTTCCCAATAAAGCTACCCTCTCCAATAAAGCCTTGCCCATTTGAGAACCAACTATCAACAGCTTTAAGAGCTAAGAAGAGGAAAATCATCTCAGCAGCTTTAATTAAAGTAACAATTAAAATGGCATATGGATGGAAACTGGTAAGCCAATAATTAAAAATTGCATAATAAACAAAACCATACAAAAAACCGTATGGAGCTACTAAACGCCAAGAAGTATTCCTAATAACAGCAAAAACAGGAATAAGCGCAAAGAAAACTAAAAATCCAAAACCATTATTTGAAATAAAGCTTGGATGTGCAAGAGAAAGCAACAAAGCAGAAAGTAACAACAAAACAACCTCAGAGCATACTGCTTTGAGGTTGCGTTTGCGTAAATCCGTATTGGTAACGCTTAATATTTTTTTCATGTTTTATTAATTGAGATCCCAAACCAAATCTTTGAGTTCTTTACCTGGGCGGAACACAGCCACACCATGAGCATCAACAGCAACTAAATCTCCAGTCTTTGGATTTCTTGCTTTTTCTCTGCCCTTACGGGTTCTTACTTCAAATGTTCCAAAACCTCTAAGCTCAATTATTTTCTCATCCTTGAGACCGTCTTTTACTTCTTCAAAGAATGCGTCAACTATCTCGTGGATATCATTTCTATTAGCTCCCAACTTTTCGTGGAGATTTTCAATGATTACAGCCTTTGTAAGTTTTGTTTTTGCCATATCTTACCTCCGCTGGCCCATTAAGCCATCTTATTGAACTTATTGTTCATTCTTGACTTCTTTCTAGCAGCAGTATTGTGATGGATAATTCCCTTGTTTGCGGCAGTATCCATGAGCTTAGCACTTAACTTCATGTATTCCTCTGCTGTAGCTTTATCATTAGCAGCAACAGCAGCATCAAATTTTTTGATTGCTGTGCGGAATGCACTCTTTGTCATGCGGTTTCTAAGCCTTCTCTCCTTACTCTGACGATCTCTCTTAACTGCAGAACGATTCACTGTAACCTCCAACTATCTTTACCAAGATAAATACTTATAACGTTTAGTATAACATTTAGGCCGTACAAAAAATGAACAGCGATACAAACCTTATCACAGACAATAAAACTGGTCAATACAACACTTTACAAGACTTTACGAAGTTTGCGTTGACACCAAAAACGCCTAATGTTATTCTCTAACTAACTTGGGCAACATTGGAGGCCAAACAATAATGAAACAACTCTCAACTTCTCGCAACCTTCACAACAGGCTTCATAAAATTGCAGGACAAGTTCAAGCAATTGATAAGATGGTAGACCAAGGCTCTTCGTGCGAGGATATTCTTACCCAAATCAATGCTGCTCGTGCGGCTCTTCTTTGTTGCGGTAAAATAATCTTTGAGGGACATCTTCAAGAAACCATTCAAGACGTTGCAGAAAACGGCAAAGACGAAGAAACAGCAAAAGAAGATGTTGCAACATCTCTTGCTCGTTTTGCCAGCATGATTAATTAAATTTCAAAAACCTCTAAAGCATTAATTTGACAACAGCTCTTCTTGGTATTCTCTATTTACTTCCCAATGCCCACTGTCAGAATTAAAAAAAACTTCTTCTCTTGGAACAAGAAATGTTCTCCCTTCATTTCCTAAAACAGAAATCTTATGAGACAAAATATTCACCTCTTGCACGCGGAACAATTCACTACCAATCTTAAGTCTGGAACCCTCAGGTGGGTATGAAAGCTTTTCTTCGCAATAAAAATCGTATTCGTAATTCAAACAACACAAAAGCCTACCGCACGGCCCCGATATTTTCATGGAATTTAGGGACAAATTTTGCTCTTTTGCCATCTTAATGGTAACAGGATTGAGTTTGTCAGACACACAATGGCAACAAAAATCCCTACCGCACACAGCAAGCCCACCAAGAACTCTAGACTCGTCACGCACGCCAATTTGCCTAAGCTCTATTCTCATTCTAAAGACCGATACTAAATCTTTTACCAATTCTCTGAAATCAACACGGTCTTCTGCTGTAAAAAAGAACAATGCTTTTGGTTCTGAAAGCAAGAAATGAGCTGTAACAAGCTTCATTCCAAGATTGTGTTTTTCAATCTTCTCTCTGCAAATTTTTATAGCTTCTTGCTCTTCTTTTGCATTGTTGGTATATCTTTGAAGTTCTTCTGGAGTTGCCATGTGCGAAATCCAAGGAACATCCCCATCAACCTCTACCATTTGAGGCTCTACATAAGCTTGGTCCCATACATTTTCATCTTCTTCGTAGTCTTCAACTTTAGGAAGCTCAAAAGAGGTTTCTGTTTCACTTATAATTTCAAATTTTGGTACAAGTCCAAGAGAACGTCGCGTGGCGCCTTCTTCAAGTATCATTTCATCTTCGTCTACATATCCAGCGGCGGCTAATGGCTGGTCGTCTCTTTGAGGATTTTTTGACGGCTCAAAATGGCAAGCACCCCGGCAAGATGTACATCCCGGACAATATTCTTTGTCTGCGTTGGGAGCTGATCCCACAATAATTCCCATGTCTAGACCGTACCTAGTAGGAGCTACTACGTGAGTACCTGGATAAAATACGCTATCACTTGCACAGACAATTAAGTCATTACTGCATGGGATTTTCACAAGATAAATATATGCTTTTTGAACCTGTTCTTCACCGGTATTATTCTTCATTTTTGTTTCCTATATACAAACAATAGTACCAACGAAAAGAAGTCAAATCAAGGTAGTTGACAGCCATATGAGGTTGAAATGTAGAACTGTAGTAATTGGGAAATCCTAAGCCTTAGAAGTTTTTGCAAAACCCCGCTAGATTGCAGTCTTCTTGAAAAATCCATCAATTTTAAGCGTTGCAGAAATAGCAAACTGAATATCCGTAAACAACTTTCCCTCTGTATTTCTGTAGTTCTTTGCATGAATAAACCCAACTTCTCCTTCTAGAGACAAAAAAGTTCCAAATGACTTCAACACACATAAATCTAAAACAAGCCTTCTTTCTGGGTTGTCGCCAGTTATCATTTTAGAATCTTCACCGTAAGTGATAGTTTTGTCATTTTGAGAATCATAATATTTAATACCTTGCTTGCCATGAATTCTGTAAAGAGCTGAAAAATCAAATTCAAGACCATCACTATTTCTCCAGTCAAAACCAGCTCCAATTACAAAAGAATCGGGGCCATGCTTGTAACCCAAATATGAAACATTGTCGTTCTCTGAAGTTGCCCAGTACAACTTCTTTCCAACAATTAGGTCCACATTCCAGTACTCTCCACATTTAACATCTTCCTCTTTTAAGTAGAGGTTTGGAGAAGTATAAACTCCTTCTAGATAAGCATCATAAACACCATTAAATAATGAGCCTGATTTCGTTACATTCAAAAGAACCCCATAAGCACTTTGGGGGTGATCACTACTGTGCTCTCCACTTAGTTGAATTTGGTCAAAAACAAACTGTGAATTGATTACAAAACCATAAGGAAGAGATGCAGACAGTTCAAATCCAAAAAAATTATTCATATTACCAAGATTTTTCCCAGTTTTATCAGAGTAATCAAATACACTGTGAAGCATAAAGAAAGGATTTAGCTTTCTTAAATCCATAAAAACTGTTGTACCATATACCAAAGCTCCTTCACACAGTGATAACGAAAACCAACTGGTAGGCTTTATGGACATGTTATGAAGAAATACAATCTGACGGCTTTTACTTACAGTATGATCGGTTTCTATTTCTAGTGGCTTATCCTTAACTGTATTTTCAAAAGACATAACAGTAAAGTCATAAGAAACAAAACTAGAAAGAACGCTTGCTTTTATAAAGTCTTGAAACCAAAAATTATCACCAAGAACAAGATTGCCAGTTTTTCCATTTCCAAGAGAAAGCTTGTCTCTTCCAACTATAAGGTTCATCCCTGTTGTACCAATTGAAACAAAAGCCTTATGAGGAAATGTAAAATCTATATTTCCCTGAATACCCAATGATTTCATTAAGTTAGTAGTATATTTTGTGTAATTTTCTGTAGACCCTGAAGTGGCTCCGTTATCAATATCGGTTATATCAAGTGTGAAATTTGCATACAAAAAATCATTAAAGAAGAGATCTGCCCCAATAAGAAGCATTGGCTTTCTATCTTTCTTTTCAACTAGCCAATCAAACTCACTTGAAGATTGCTTGAGGACTTGAACTGCAGTCTCAATATGAGCGTCAGCTGCAAAGCCCCCCCCGGTATCTTGCCCATAACAACAGTAGGCGTCTCAAGTTTGGCTTTCAAAGAGGTATATATACCAAGAGAATTTTCATCTAACTTAGAAACGGGAATTGCATCTAAAACCTTTAGCATTTGCTCAGCCGTTATTGGAAGAACCATAATAGAAGGTCTAATGCCAGAGACTGCACACAGCGTCATAAGGTCTATATATTCATCACTTGAGGGTCCAAACGTATTCTGCAAAGCAAAAAGTGAAAAACAACAACAAATAATTAAAACAAGAATCAACCCTTTTTTCATGGTCATTGGAAACCTCCAAGTCTTAAAATACGGTCCAAAACAAGACAAAAGAAAAGGGATAAATCTCTGTTATATAAAGACTTATCCCTTTACGCGGAATAGGGTTTGAACCTATGACCTCCACCACGTCAAGGTGGCACTCTCCCGCTGAGTTACCCGCGCATTGCTCTATCATTATGCACGAAAAACGATTTATGTCTAGTAGTGCTTCTTTATAAACAAAAGATTGTAAGTAGCAAACCTACAGTGAGCGTGCAACTTTAATGAAAGCTGAAACAGCTTTGTCTATTTGTTCAGGAGTGTGCACTGCTGAAAGCTGAACTCTAATGCGAGCCTTGCCTTTTGGAACAACAGGATAGCAAAAACCTATGACATAAACACCTTCGTTCAAAAGGGCATTGGCCATTTTGACAGCTTTAACTTCATCATAGAGCATAACAGGCACTATTGCTGTGTTTCCTGGGCCAAGCTCAAAACCGGCAGCTTCCATTTTTGTGCGAAAACGTTTAGCGTTTTCCATTGTCTTTTCTCGATACGGATTTTCTTTTTCAATCATTTCCAAAACTTTGAGAGTACCTCCGGCAACAGCTGGTGCAAGAGTATTTGAAAATAAGTATGGGCGAGCACGTTGACGGAACAAATCTATTAGTTCTTGACGACCACTTATACAGCCACCACTTGCGCCTCCAAGTGCTTTTCCAAATGTAGTTGTTATTAAATCCACTTTGCCTTCAAGACCATAATATTCAGCAGTTCCACGGCCTGTTTTGCCAATATACCCTGTAGAATGTGAGTCATCTACCATAACCAGGCTATCATAACGCTCTGCAAGAGCACAAATCTCATCTAGTTTGGCAATATCACCATCCATGGAAAAAACACCATCAGTACAAATTATTATGCGCTTACAGCCAAGAGTCTTTACCTCTTTTAGACACGTTTCCAATTCTTCCATGTTGCTGTGTTTGTATCTAAAACGTTTTGCTTTGCACAAGCGCACTCCGTCAATGATAGATGCATGGTTTAGTTCGTCGCTTATAATTGCATCATTTTCTCCAAGTAGGGGTTCAAAAACAGCCCCGTTGGCGTCAAAACAAGATGAGAATAAAATTGTGTCATCGGTCTTAAGAAAAGAGCTTATCTTTTTTTCCAAGTCTTTGTGAATTTTTTGAGTTCCGCATATAAAACGCACAGAGGAAAGGCCATATCCCCACTTGTCCATTGCTTGTTGGGCAGCAGCAATGACCTCCTTGTTATTTGCAAGGCCCAAGTAGTTATTTGCGCAAAAATTCAAGACATCAACGAGCTCGCCATTGGGGTTCTGTACCTTGATTAGGCCACTTTGTTCAGAAAAAATAATCCTTTCTTTTTTTGAAAGTCCTTGCTCTTCAAGTCCATCCAAAAACTCTCTAAGCTCCTTTTTTAGCGCATTTGTCATCTTTTAGCCTCTCTTTTTTTTAGTTTCTCGTATTTTAATCTATCTCTACTTAGTCTCTCTTGCTTGTATTGTTCTTATCATATCTTCTGTCATTGACTCTAAATCATAGTCTGGTTTCCACCCCCACTCTACCCTTGCAGCATAATCTTCAAGGCAATCTGGCCACGAGTCTGCTATTGCTTGTTTAACAGGGTCTATGTCATAACTAATTGTGAAATCAGGAATTATATTTCTTATATAAGCAGCTTGCTCTTCTGGACAAAAACTCATAGATGCAATGTTGAAAGCATTTCTATGGCGTAATTTGTCTGGATTTGCTTCCATTACTTGAATTGCAGCTTTGACGGCATCTGGCATGTAAATCATATCAAGATAAGTATCACTTCTTAAAAAGCACTCGTAATGATGTTTCTCAACAGCTGCATAATAAATTTCTACTGCGTAATCTGTTGTTCCTCCACCAGGAGGTGTCATACTGCTTATAACTCCAGGAAAACGCACGCCACGTGTGTCAACATCATATTTGTGATAGTAATAATCACAAAGCAATTCCCCCGCAACCTTGGTCACTCCATATATAGACGTAGGACGCTGAATTGTGTCCTGTGGTGTATACTGCTTTGGCGTTGTTGGACCAAAGGCGCCAATTGACGATGGCGTAAATACAGCACAACCTTCCTGTCTTGCAACTTCCAAGGAAACGAGTAAGCCATTCATATTTACATCCCAAGCGCGCTGAGGATTTTTTTCAGCAGTGGCCGATAATATTGCCGCAAGGTGATAAATTGTATCTATCTTATGCTTTTGGACCACTTCTAAGAGTTTGTCGCCGTCGCGACTGTCCATTTTATAGAAAGGACCAGACTCAACAAGGGCCTTGTTTACATCATCACGAATGTCAGTAAGAACAACATTATTTGTTCCATATTTTTTTCTTAATCCAATAGCAATCTCAGAGCCCAGTTGCCCCAAAGAACCTACAACAAGGATATTCTTCACAAACGAACCTCCTCGCAATCCCGTATCATGGGTAGCCATTAGAGCCCTTTGCCATCTATTGCCATCATTTCTTTGCTAACGTTTCATTGCTAGCATTTCATTGACAGCAAATGCTGTTGATACTAGAATTGGACGAAATATCTCCTTGTATATTGTATATGAAAGATTTAGTTCCAAAGTGAAACCTTTTGACTATTTGGAAGGCTTAAAAATTGCCTAAATCTAACATAAAACATCAATGCAAGGCACCGTACAGAGTTTAGTATAGTGAACGATTTTTGACATGTCAAACAAAAGGAGAAAAAGATGGAAGCTCCTCCAATGATTGGAAAAAACATACAAAAGATGAGAACTGAACGCAGTCTCACATTAAATGTGCTCTCTGAAAAATCAGGAGTATCAAAAGCCATGCTAAGTCAAATTGAGTCAGACAAAGTCAACCCAACTGTTGCTACTGTATGGAAAATTGCAAAGGGTCTTGGTGTTGATTTGAACGAACTCTTAAACACTAACGACATACCCAAAAGGATTTTTAGTGTAAATCCAAATGAAACAAGAAGCACCTCCTCTTTAGAAATGGTTGACCATGGCGTTACAATCAAAGTTCTTTCTCCTCTAAATATGGTAGAAGAGCTTGAAATGTACTTTCTTACATTACCACAGGGAACGGAACTGCCATCAGAACCACACTACATTGGAACACAAGAATTTCTCACTATCATAAAGGGGCAAGTTACTGTTACAGCTGGTGACAACAAAGCCACTCTCAAAAAGGGTGATTTTCTTGTTTATCATTGTGATGTAGACCACACTATTTCAAATACTGGCAACGGACCGGCAGAAGTACACATGGTAGTTAGGTACTCAAAGAAATAAAGAAATTAGAAGTATAGAGGCATAAAGGCAAAAGATGATAGAGAAACTTGAGGAATTCAAAAACCAATTAAACGAGTTAGATACAAAACTACAAGACTCAAATATTATGAAGGACATGACTTCTTATAAAAATCTCATGCAAGAAAGAAGTCGCCTTGTGCCAATTGTCGACGAGCTGTCAAATCTCAAGTCACTTACAGAAGAATTAAAGGACAACGAAGCTCTTGCCAAAGAAAATGATGCCGATATCGCTGAGATGGCAAAAGAAGAAATCCCTCTTCTTAAAGAAAAAATCGAACAAAGCCAAAAACGCTGTAAAATGCTTCTTGTTCCACCAGATCCAATGGAAGGCAAGAACATTATCATGGAAATAAGAGCTGGCACTGGTGGCGAAGAAGCAGCCCTCTTTGCTGCAGATTTGTACAGAATGTACTCCTACTATGCAGAGTCAATGCACTGGAAACTTGAAGAAATAAGCTCCAATGCAACAGAACTTGGTGGTTATAAAGAAATTATTGTTTCTATATCAGGCAAAGATGTTTATGGCTCACTACGTTGGGAAAGTGGCGTGCATAGAGTTCAAAGAGTACCAGAGACAGAGAGCGGAGGAAGAATACATACGTCAGCTGTAACCGTTGCTGTTCTTCCAGAAGCAGAAGAAACAGAAGTAGAAATCAAACAAGAAGATTTACGCATAGACGTCATGCGAGCTGGAGGCCCAGGAGGCCAGTGTGTTAATACTACAGAAAGTGCTGTTAGAATTACACATATTCCAACCGGTCTTGTTGTAATATGCCAAAATCAAAAATCACAACTTCAAAACAAGGCAGAAGCAATGAGAGTTTTACGCTCTAGACTTTACGACCTTGAAGCTGGAAGAAAAGCTAAAGAGCGAGCAGAAGAAAGAAAGAGCCAAGTTGGAAGTGGAGACCGTAGCGAGCGTATTAGAA
>CAVDPO010000039.1:0-3059 GCA_963610855.1 Segatella copri | reverse complement strand
AGTTTTTAGTTTTTAGCTTTTTTTTGGAAGTTCTATTTTTTTGTAAGTATTATTTTTTGAAAATCTTATTTCTTGAACACAAAAGCCTCTTTGATTTTTTTGCATCGTTTAAGAAGAAGTCTTTTATCTTCAAGTACCATTGAATACGGAACTATTGCTTTATCAAAACCCATTTCATATGCAGCTTTCAACCTACGCTCGCAATAATTGACAGGTCTCACTTCTCCTGCAAGACTTAATTCTCCAAAACACACCATTTTAGATGGAAGACTTTGATTACAGCAAGCCGACCATAGCGCCAAAGCCAATGCAAGTTCAACAGAAACTTCATTTACTTTAACACCACCAGCAATATTTACATAAATATCTTTGTCTGCGAGCCTAACTGATCCATGACGCTCCAAAATTGCTGCAATACGAGAAACTCTAGAATTATCAATTTTGTCAGAATAAACTCTGCTATACCCACTTTTTGCTTCAACAACAAGAGCTTGAACTTCAACAATAAAAGTTCTTGAGCCTTCCGTTATAGCTGTGTATGCAATTCCTGGAGGTAGCTCTTCCTCTTGTCTTTCAGATATAAAGAAACTGGATGGGTCTTTTACTCCTTCAAGCCCTTGGGTTGTCATATTAAAAATACCAATCTCATCAACAGAACCAAATCTATTTTTGGCAGCTCTTATAAGACGAACACCCATTGAAGCTTGCTCAAAATAAAGAACAGTATCTACCATGTGCTCAATAACTTTAGGCCCTGCAATTGTTCCCTCTTTTGTTACATGTCCAATTAGAAAAACAGCTATGCCAAGGCGCTTACAAAGACTTGTTACTTCCATACAACCAGTTCTAATTTGCGTCACAGAACCAGGTGTAGAACTAAATTCTTGAGAATATAAAGTTTGAAGAGAATCAAGGACAGCAACCTGTGGTCTCTCTTTCTCTAAAACTCCTAAAATCTTATCCAGTTTTGTTTCACACAAAACATTGATTTTTGAAAGATCTAATCCAAGTCTTTCAGCACGCTGTCTCACCTGACTTGCACTTTCTTCTCCTGAAATATAAAGGACTTTTTTATCTTTAGAACAGCCAGCGACAACTTGCAACATGAGAGTCGATTTCCCAATACCTGGCTCGCCACCAACTAAGACCGAGCTTGAATGTACAATACCTCCTCCTAGAACTCTATCAAGTTCATCTATTCCACTAGAAAACCTAAATTCATTTTCATAAGGAATTTGTGATAATGGCATAGAGTTAGTTTGTAAGGATTCCTTACTTTCTCTTTTTATTTTCTCTATTTTCTCTTCTGTAAAAGAGTTCCACGAATTACAGTCTGGGCATTTACCAAGCCATTTGGAACTTGTATATCCACATTGAGAACAAACAAAAACAGTAGAACCTTCTTTCATGTTAGGACTCCTTACAAACTACCTTATTAATAAAAAAAGAAACCCGCAACAAGAAACGGCGTTTTAATATCTAAAAAAGGCCTTTTTTTGTGCAGGTTTTAGAAAAACACCATTAATTGTGGTGTTTTTCTATTTTGTAAGCACTCCTTACAAAATAGAAAAGGTTTTTACAAAATGCGCCTTGCTAGATGTTTGCTACTGCTTAATGAAAACTCAAAAATCTAACAATTCTACATCAAAAATAAGATAAGAATTTGGAGGGATAATACCAGGGTATCCGTGTATTCCATAGCCTAGCTCTGGAGGAATAATAAGAGTTCTCTTTTCGCCCTTAGTCATAGTTTGAAGAGCCTCATTCCAACCCTCTATGACTTGTCCAATAGCAAATTTAGCAGGCTCTCCTCTGTGCACTGACGAGTCAAACATTCTTCCATCTAAAAGAGTTCCTGTGTAATGAACAGTAACTTCTTGACCATACTTTGGACTGTTTTTGCCATCTCCCTCTTTTAGAACAACATACTGTAAACCACTTGAAGTTTTCTTTGCATTTGGCCAGCGATTTGCAATCTCTTTTTCGATTTTCTCAATCTCGTTTTTTCTGCGATCCATAGCTTTTTTTGCAGCATCTTGAACTAATGATGCAAAACTTTCTTTTGTAACTTTAAATTTCTTTGCATCTGCTCCAATGCGCTCAATAGTAATGTCGTTTATTCTATCGCCTTGTTTAATTTTATTTACTACATCTTGGCCTTCAACAACTTTACCAAAGACAGAGTGTTTATCGTTTAGCCAAGGAGTTTTTACATGAGTAATAAAGAATTGACTACCATTAGTTCCTGGCCCTGCATTTGCCATACTCATAACACCGGGGCCATCATGACGCAAAGAATTATCAAACTCGTCTGGGAAAGAATAACCAGGACCACCTGTACCATCACCTTTTGGGCAACCGCCTTGAATCATAAAATTATCCACAACTCTATGGAAATTTAATCCCTCATAAAAATTTTCACCAGGATTATCAAAATTTAATTCTCCTTCAACAAGACCAACAAAGTTAGCTACTGTCATTGGAACTTTTTGATATTCCAACTCAACAACAATATTTCCCTTTTCTGTGTCAAGGACAGCATAAAGGCCATCTTTATCTTCATAAGACATACGCAACTCCTTATAATAAAAGTATTTATTTTTATACAGATTTCTCAAATCAAACCCAAAAGAACATATTGTAAAAAACCTGTTTGCTTAACATTTATTAAGTTTTATTCGTATAAACTCTCTCCCGGAGCAAGAATTTGGTAAATTCGTTCCAATTCTTCTTCAGACGAAAACGGGATTGTCAATTTCCCTTTTTTAATAATCCCATTCTTATATTTTCCTTTAATTTCAACCTTGCAACCAGTAGCGCAAAGGAATTTTTCTTCTAATTGAAGAATCTCAGAGGCTTTTATAACTTCCTTCTCCTGTTTTTTTGGCTCTTCTTTTAAGGATGCTCTTGAGCCATTATTTAATTGTGTTGCTTCATCCTCAGACTGTCTTACAGAAAGATTTTTCGCAAGAATATCGTTATAAAGAATTTCTCTATCAGCAGGGTTTTCAACACTTAACAGTGCTCGTGCATGACCAGAAGAGAAAGCACCACTAGAA
>CAVDPO010000038.1:0-3292 GCA_963610855.1 Segatella copri | reverse complement strand
AAATGGAACCGTTAAGGGCATATATCACGAAAAAGTTGCTCAAATTGGTTATAACCTTATTTTGGGTAATACATATCATTTATATCTTAGACCTGGTGTAGATGTATTAGCTTCTTTTGACGGACTTCATAAATTTAGCAACTGGAATGGAAATTTTTTAACTGACAGTGGGGGGTTTCAGGTATTTTCCTTAAGTTCATTAAGAAAAATACATGAAATGGGCGTTAAATTTCAAAGTCACATAGACGGCTCTAGGCACATTTTTACTCCCGAAAAAGTCATTGATATACAGCAAACAATTGGCTCAGATATTGCAATGATGTTAGATGTTTGTTCTGCACCTGGAATTTCTTGGAAAGAAACTTTGCATGCTATGGATATAACTCATTTATGGGCAGAACGAGCAATCATTCATAGAGATTCTCTTTTAGATACTACAGGAAGAGCTTTTAGAGGAAATCTTTTTGGTATTGTCCAAGGTGGTTTTTATGAAGATTTACGAATAAAAAGTGCTCAAACTATTAGTTCTATGGATTTCCCTGGAATAGCTATTGGAGGTCTTTCTGTTGGTGAGTCAAAAGAAGATTTCTGTCGTTTTCTTGCACTCACTGCAAATGCTATTACAGATAGCAAGCCTCGTTATGTCATGGGAATTGGAACACCTGATTACATACTTGAAGCTGTTGAAAATGGTATTGATTTGTTTGATTGCGTTTTAGCAACTCGTACAGCTAGAAATGGTTCTGTTTTTACAGATGACGGAATGTTAACATTATCAAGATCTCTTAATGAATTTGACCATAGGCCAATTCAAGAAGGCTGTACATGTGAAGCTTGCACTCATTATTCACGCTCTTATATGCGTCACATGTTCAAATGCAATGAAATGTTTGGTGGCATGCTTGCAACAGAGCATAATCTTACTTATTTATATAACTTAATGATAAAGACACGCAAAGCAATAGAAGAAGATCGTTTTAAGTCTTTCAAAGAGGATTATCTCAAACGTTTTTATGCTAATGACGGTAGATGCACTGTATAAGTAACTGTATCAAAATAATTTGAAAGTTTTTTGCAAAACTTATTTGCTACAGTTCCTAAGCAGTTTTTTTGCAATTATCACTACTCTAGTTTGACAGAATATGTATTATATACAATTTTTAAGAAAATATATAAACCTTCCACTATTCACCAAAAGAACCAACATAAACAAGATTAGACCAATAAAGGTTGCTGTAATTATCCCCTTGCGCACTAATTGCAGCATAAACATGAATATAACTTGATTCATCTAAGTCACTCAAATTGCTGTCATTAAGACCAAAACTTAAAGAACAATCAACTGTTGTAGAATTCTCTACATAGAGCTCTACTCCTTCTGTTTTTGTTTCTTTGAGTTTTAGTGTGTATTGTGTACTAAAACTTTCTTCGCTAGTGATATCTTTGTTGTATTTGTATGCCTTTACAGCACTGCCATCGCCATCTGTAAATGCATATACATTGAACGTTTCCTCATCATATGTAAAAGACCAAATGGGTGTATTATTTGATGCCTTTAACGTATATAACCCATTAGGGATTGTCCCCCTATAACTTGAATTAAATTCTTTGATAAGCGCATAATCAAAACTGCTGCTGATACTATAATCATGTAAAGGGTTTGTCTCTGTGTATACATACAACAATAAAAGACCAATATTTGGAGCATTATTTCCGTCTTGGTCTTCATAATAGTTAACAGTAACATTGAAACTCACAGTATCAGTTTCATTAGTTAAATTTTTACTTATTACAGTTTCATTGGATGGTTCCCAATAAGAAGGAATACCGCACGAGAATAAAAAAACAGACACCATCACAATTATGAGTAACATTATTGTCGATTGGTGTCTGTATGACATTTTCATGCCATTTTAATCCTTAAAGTGTATTAGCAATATTTTTTGCAAGTTTTCCGTATTCTGAATTTGGATATTCAGTTGCAACTTGCTCAAAAGTTGTCTTAGCTAATTGATTGTTATTCTGTTGAAGATAAATTCTTGCAACATTGAACAGTGCTTTAGCAGCTACCCCACTCTCTTTATAGTTATCAAATACTGTATTGTAAAGCTCAATTGCAGTATTTGTATCTCCAAGAGCTTCACAACATGCTGCCTCGTTTACAAGTGAAAGAGGTGCAAGATAAATCTCAGAATTCAACTTGTAGGCATTATCAAATGCTTCTTTTGCAGCGCTATAATCTTCTTGGTCAAAATGAGCCAGTCCAAGCAAATAAGATGCTTTAACAGAAGTATAAGAAGAGCCTTTTATCATAGAAGAGAGCTCTGTTTCTAAAGAATCCCAATCTGGGTCTTCTGCAACAGATAGTTCTGTATATTTCTCTTCTAACTCAGCAATCTTAATTTGTGCTGCATCACTAGACTTTGAAGAAGAATTAGCAACGACAATTATAATAACAACTACAAGAGCAACTGCTAAAAGTGCAAGAAGAATAATCTTCAAATTCTTTTCAAAGAATGCAGAGATACCATTAATGAGTTTTTGCTCAGTGGTATTCTCTACTTCTTTATTTAACTTTTTCTTCGCCATTCCCTTATTTCTCCTCGCGTGAAGAAATTAAGTCTGCAAAGGTGACGGTGTCGTCATCATCTGAGTTTGACATGTACTTAGCCACTTCAGACTGCTGGTCACGTTTTTTCATTTCCTTAATGGAAAGAGAGAGTTTCTGATTTTTAGGCTCAACTTCCATGACCATAGCTGTCACAGAGTCTCCAACCTTGAACTTCTTAAGAACTTCATCAGAATACTCCTCATCTGGACCAACAAGTGAGAACTTTGGAATTAGACCCTCGATATCGCCCAGAACCTTCACAAACACACCAAAGTCAGTCACGTTAGATACTGTACCTGTGATTGTGGAGAATTTTGGATACTGGTGCTTGAGAGTCTGCCAAGGATTGCTTTCAAGCTGTTTGACACCAAGTCTGATTCTGCGGTTTTCCGGCTCAACCTTAGTGATTGTGACATCAATAACATCACCTTCTTTACAGAACGAAGACATATTCTTAATTTTCTTTGTCCATGAAACATCATCAACATGAAGGAAACCGTCAATGCCATCCTCCAAATTGACAAATGCTCCACTATTGGTAATTTTTACAACAGGTCTAGAAAGAACTGTTCCTACTGGATATCTTTCAGAGATTGTATCCCAAGGATTTGCTTCAAGCTGTTTAATTCCAAGTGAAACACGCTTTTTCTCAAGGTCATAACCAAGAATCTTACACTGTAC
>CAVDPO010000037.1:3356-4727 GCA_963610855.1 Segatella copri | reverse complement strand
CGATAGACTTGTTATTCGTGGGGCATGTGAACATAACCTCAAGAATGTAAATCTTGATTTAGAAAAAAATAAACTCATTGTGATATCGGGCTTGTCTGGAAGTGGGAAAAGTTCTCTTGCATTTGATACTATATTTGCAGAGGGTCAAAGGCGTTATGTAGAGTCGCTTAGCTCGTATGCTCGCCAGTTTTTAGGCCGTCTTGATAAACCAGAAGTAGAAATGATAGAGGGGCTAAGTCCAGCTATTGCCATTGAGCAAAAAACCACAGGAAGGAACCCTAGATCTACGGTTGGGACAATAACAGAAATCTATGATTACTACAGGCTTTTATGGGCTAGAATTGGAGAAGTTCATTGCCCGCAGTGTGGCAGAGTAATTAGTAAAATGTCTGTTGACCAAATAATTTCATCAATTTTTGCAAAATGGGGTGAGGGTGCAAGATTAATGATTTTAGCTCCAGTTGCTATGGGAAGAAAAGGCGAGTACAAAAAGCTGTTTGAAGATGCTCGTAAAAGTGGGTTCCTAAGGGCAAGAGTTGACGGGCAAATGAGACTTCTTGAAGAAGATATCCAGTTAGACAAGCAAGTAAAACATAACATAAGCATTGTTGTTGATAGGCTCATTCTTGCAAGTGATTCAAGATTAAGGCTTTCTGATTCTATTGAAAAATCAACAGAGATGACTGGTGGCCTTGTTGAAGTCATGGCAGTAGATAGCAAGACCAATAAAGAAATTATTGAAATGTACTCAGAACAAAACAGTTGTCCTCATTGTGGCCTTTCTATTGGAGATATTCAGCCTAGGTTGTTTTCTTTCAATAATCCTTTTGGTGCGTGTCCGGAATGTAATGGCCTTGGGTTTAAGACAATTTATGATGTTAATAAAATAATTCCAGATTTGAGCAAAAGTTTTAATACTGGAGCTATTGCTTGTATGGGCAATGGTGAAAGCTATGGTAAGGCTGTTTTTGCAGGTTTTGCTAAATCTCAAGGTTTTACGTTAGATACACCTTTTTCTGAACTTTCTAAAGAACAACTGGATGCAGTGCTTTATGGTTCTTCTAAGCAATATAACATGATATATGAGAATAACCGTGGTTCCATGTCTCTTAATAACAAAAAATGGCATGGCATCGTAAATGATTTGAGACGCAGGTATGCAGAGACTATGAGCCCTGCCATAAAAACATGGATAAGCTCGTTTCAAACGCAAATTGAATGTCCTTCTTGTCATGGAGAAAGACTAAAAAAAGAAGCTTTGAGTGTTTATGTTGGAGGAAAAAACATAAATGAGGTTACTTCTTTGAGTGCTAAAGACAGTTATGATTTTTTCCTTTCGTTAAATCTAACAGAATCTCAAAGACAAATATC
>CAVDPO010000037.1:0-3346 GCA_963610855.1 Segatella copri | reverse complement strand
ACTCAAAGAAATTAAATCAAGATTACAGTTTTTGAAAAATGTTGGTCTTGGATATTTGACCTTAAACCGCAGTGCTGGAACATTAAGTGGAGGAGAGGCTCAAAGAATTAGACTGGCAACGCAAATAGGCTCTGCTTTAAGTGGTGTTTTATATGTGCTAGACGAACCTTCAATTGGACTTCACCAACGAGACAACCAAAAACTTATTGATACGCTTAAAAATCTACGTGATTTGGGAAATACTGTTCTTGTAGTAGAGCATGATGAATCTACAATACGCAATGCCGATTACGTAGTTGATATGGGTCCAGGGGCTGGTGAAAATGGTGGCTATGTAATTGCTCAAGGAACACCAAGTCAAATTGAAGCAAATCCAAATAGTATCACCGGACAGTTCTTGTCTGGGAAAATTCAAATTCAAGTTCCTTTTATTAGACGACCTGGAAATGGAAAACATTTGAGAGTCTTTGGAGCAAATAAGAATAATATTCACAATGTGGATTTTGATTTCCCTCTTGGAAAACTAATTGTTTTGACTGGGGTATCGGGCTCTGGAAAAAGTACAATATTAAATCAAATTTTAACTCCTGCGCTCAAAGATATTTTTAACAAAAAAGCTCAGCAGTATGATGGATATACTAGCATTGAAGGCATTGAGAATATTGACAAGCTTATTCACATTGATCAAAGTCCTATTGGGAAAACTCCTCGTTCAAACCCAGCAACATATGTTGAAGTATGGGGAGCAATTAGAGATCTTTTTGCAAGCTTGCCAGAGAGCAAAGCTAGAGGATATAAGAGCGGTAGATTTTCATTTAATGTGTCAGGTGGTCGTTGTGAGCATTGTCATGGAGATGGAACATTAAAAATTGAGATGAATTTTCTTCCCGATGTCTATGTAACTTGTGATGTTTGTCATGGAAAACGCTTTAATCAAGAGACTTTAGCTGTCCATTACAAAGGCAAGAATATCAATGATGTTTTAGAGATGACAGTAAGTGAAGCATTGGACTTCTTCCAGTCTGTTCCTGTGATAAAAAGAAAACTTCAAACACTAGAAAGTGTTGGTTTGGGTTACATAAAACTTGGGCAAAGTGCGTTAACGCTAAGTGGAGGGGAAGCCCAAAGGGTTAAACTTTCTTTAGAATTGAGCAAAATTGGAACAGGAAAAACTTTCTATGTTCTAGATGAACCTACAACAGGTCTTCATTTTGCAGACATTAAAAAACTTATGGAAGTTGTAAACAGGTTGGTAGACAATGGAAATACAGTTGTCATGATTGAGCATAATCTAGATGTCATTAAACTAGCCGACTACGTCATAGACCTTGGGCCAGAAGGAGGCTCAGGTGGTGGTCATATTGTAGCACAAGGAACGCCAGAAGATGTTTCTCTTTGCAAAGGCTCGTATACGGGATATTATCTCAAAGAGGTTCTTTGATTGTTTTAATGGAAGTATATGTTCTTTAGAAAGGCATTTTGCATTATAGCTATCCTTGTTTTTCTCTCTGTTTCCTGTCTTTGGGCTTCTTCGTTACTTGGGAGCTCTTTAGAGACTGCCCAACTTGACGAGCTTAAGGCAATGGCACAGGCATTTGGGCTAGACTCTAGCGGAGACGAAGCTGCACTTAAAGAGAGAATTTTGGACTATTTTGAAATATCAGATACAATAGACAAGACCAATGTCGATGTATCTATCAATGATAGCGAAAAAAGCGGTGTTGCTATTTCAATAGAACATTCTGACAGTATGTTTGTTTTGGACAATATTGTTGCATTAAGTGGCAATGTTACACTTTCGTTTTCTAATAACTCAAGTTCTAAAAAAGTTCTAAGTGCAAATAAAGTTGTTGTTGACTTGAATTTGAAAGCAATAGAGGCCTCTGGAAACGTCTTTTTAGAAGATACAGAAGCCGGAGCAAGGAATTTTACAGGGGAATCGGTCTATTTTGATTGGAGTAATTTGGATGTCATTGTCTTTGACGGTATAAGCTCAACTGAAAGAAAGAATGCAGTGGGCACAAAAATAAGTCTTTATGCTTCTGGTTCTTCAATTTCATATGACGGCGAGCAAAATATTGTTTTTTTCAATGAAGGTGTGATTTCTACAGCACAAAGTGACCCGTATTGGAGTATTACTGCGTCAAAAGTATCATTTGCAGGCTTGGATGTTTTTATTGACGGTGCAACTTTTAGGCTTGGTCGAGTGCCAATTATGTATTTCCCGTTCTTCTTTTATCCCGGTACAAAATTGGCTTTCAATCCCGCTATGGGTCTTTCTAGTGATAAAGGTGCTTTCTTAAATACTACTACAGAGCTGTACGGCGTGTATTCTAAAGCAAGTTCTACGTCAAGTTCGTCTAGTTCATCTTCAAGTTCTTCTAGTTCTGATTTATCTGCATCTTTGCTTTCTATGCTTGATTCTGGTGATTCGTCAGAAAAAATAAGAGATGGAATAATTTACAGAAATCTTGAAGATGGTGAAAAACTTTCAGACTTGGAGTCTTGGGCTAGAAAAAGTGGAAGTTTTTTTGCAGTTTTTGCTGATACTTATGAAGACTTGGGCCTTGTGGCAGGTTATGATACAAACAATAAATTTTTTGACAACGCTTTTACTTTTTCTTCTGTTGGTGCTGTGGGTTATAATCCAAAAGACAGTACTTATGCAAATAATACAAGGTATTATATTGACCTAAATCTTGGGCTTAAGCTCAAAAATGTTTCTTTGTCATTAAGTATGCCACTAT
The DNA here is from genome assembly GCA_963610855.1 of Segatella copri. Taxonomy (GTDB): domain Bacteria; phylum Spirochaetota; class Spirochaetia; order Sphaerochaetales; family Sphaerochaetaceae; genus UBA9732. The sequence continues at coordinate 599 of CAVDPO010000037.1, read as the reverse complement.
TCAGTGATTACTATGCAAAACGTGATTTCATAAATAGAAACACTACTTTTGGTTTAGATTCTGTTTTTGGCGCAAATCAAACTTTCCCAAGTACTTATTCTTATCAAAAAGAGTATTCTTGGACAGCAAGTGCTAGTGCAAATGGCAAAATAGGTAACGTAAACTTAAATTTAAGTAAACTTAGTGCTCAAATTGATTTTTCTTTTGATGTAACATCTTCCAGTGGAAAGTACACTTACACTCCAAAAATTAAAAGTGCAACGCTTCCTGAAATTTCTTTTAGTTCTAATGCATCATGGGTAGTGCTAAAGCTGGGGTCTTCTAATAGTCCTTCTAATAGTTCTTCTAATGATGCCAGTTCTAGTGATGTTGATTACGAAAATGAAACAGCAAAGGCTTTTAGTGAAGAATTAGCCAAACTTAAAAAAGAACAAGACCTAGAGACAGAGCAGAGTTCAACGCAAAGTGCTTTAAGTCTTCAATTCTATAAAGGACCTTCTAGTAGTACTAGCAGTACAAAGGCACAATCTTCTACTGATGGTTCTATAACAATTGGATATACTTTTAACCAAAGTTTTAACAATAAGTACACAACACAA
>CAVDPO010000036.1:0-2539 GCA_963610855.1 Segatella copri | reverse complement strand
TTTTGCTTTGTGATGCTGCTGAAGGGCCTCTTCCTCAAACACGTTTTGTTTTACAAAAAGCTCTTGAAAAAAATCTAGCTGTAATTGTTGTAATTAATAAAATTGACCGTCAAGATGCTCGCCCTAAAGAAGTTCTCAATGAAGTTTACGATCTTCTTTTAGAGCTTAAAAATGATGAAAGTGTGTTAGATGTCCCAGTATTTTATGCAAATGGACGAGCTGGAATTTTATCATCTAAACTCAATGACCCAGACGCAAAAGATATTTATCCGCTTTTGGATGCTGTTGTGGATTACATGCCAGCTCCAATGTATGACAACGAAGAACCTTTTCAAATGCTTGTGTCAGACCTCTCATATGATGATTATCTTGGACGTCTTGCTGTTGGAAAAATCATCAACGGTAGCGCAACAGTCAATGACTCTCTTGTTTGCATAAACGAAAAAGGCGAGCATGTGCCACTTAGAGTTACACGTCTACAACTTTATGATGGACCGCGCTTTAAGGAAGCTTCCAAGGTTGAGGCTGGTGATATTGTAGTGCTTTCTGGAATTGAAAATGTCTCTATTGGAGATACAATTTGCAATAAAGAGTACGTCAAACCGCTAGATAGAATTAAAGTTGACGAGCCAACTGTCTCTATGCTTTTTAGTAAGAATATTTCACCTTTGGCCGGTAAAGATGGAAAACAGTTAACATCGGCTAAAATATGGGAAAGACTTTGTAAAGAAGCTCTTAGAAACGTCTCAATTCAGGTGGAAAAAAATCAAGATGACTCGTTCACAGTGAAAGGTCGTGGCGAATTTCAAATGGCAATCATTGTTGAGCAAATGCGACGTGAGGGGTTTGAGCTTTGTGTGGGCAGACCTAGAATTATTTTCAAGACTAATTCTAATGGGCAAAAAACAGAGCCAGTTGAATATCTTTTAATTGATTGTCCTGAAGAATACAGTGGAACAGTTATGGAAAAACTTGCTCGTAGAAAAGCATCTATGAACAATATTACATATCTTGACAATTCAAGAGTTAAAATGGAGTTTTCTATTCCTTCAAGGGGCTTGATTGGCTATAGAGACGAGTTTTTGACAGACACTCGTGGTTATGGCATCATGAACAGCTCTCTAAAAGGTTATGAGCCATATAAGGGAGATTTTCCAGATAGAGCTACAGGGTCCCTTGTTTGTGATCGTCTTGGTACGGCTGTAGCGTATGGTATTTGGGAGCTTGAAGATCGTGGTCGTTTCTTTATTGTCCCGGGAGATCCTGTTTATGAGGGTGAAGTTGTTGGTGAAAGAAATAGAGAAGGGGATCTTCTTTTGAATCCAACAAGAACTAAAAAACTTACTAATTTGAGAGCATCGGGCCATGATGAGGCTGTATCTCTTACTCCTGTTATGAAAATGACTTTGGAACATGCTATGCGTTTTATTAAAGACGATGAGCTTGTTGAAGTAACGCCGTCTGCTATAAGAATGTGTAAAAAAATACTGGATAGCCAAAAACGTAAAATAATGGAAAATCGCGGTTATATTCCTGAGTGTTTGCAATAATTTTGTAATAATAAGGAACTGTAGCAAGGTTCGTTTCTTTTCAAAAATTTGCGTAATTTCTTGTTTGTATTCAAAAGACACTTCGCTGTTGTTATCAATGACAATTATATTTGTTCTGTTATTGAATGGTTCTTTGTAAGACATCTTTGTGTGAGTGTGTTTTACAAAGAATAAATAGGAGATTTAACTATGAATAAGAAAACAATTGCAATTGCATTAGTTTTAGTGATGGTTGCCGGTTCTGTATTTGCAGCAAGTTCTATTTTTAATACAAAGAGCACACCTGCTACAAAAGTTGGACTTCAATTGGGTTATGGTGGAAGATCTATTACTGTTAATGCTACTAGTACTAGTACAAAGACAAGCTATAACTACAAAAATAATGGTTTTTACGCAGCAGGTTCTTTTGAATTTGGAGTTGCTAAAGATCTTTCTGTCAAAATTGAGGCAGGTCTTAACACAATGGGAAATACTTCATATAGGACTTCTGTTGGTGGTGCTTCTTGGGGAAGTTCTACAAAGAAAGATGACGCTCCAATAAATTTTACAATCTTTACTGGTGCAATGTACAACCTTGCATTAAATAAAGAGCTTTCTGTCAACCTTGGCGGTGGTTTAGATGTAATGGTTGGAAAGCTCTCTTCTAGTGAAGATGCAAAAGTCAATGCAGCTATTGGTATTGGAGCAGAAGCTGGTATTTCTTATGCAATCAATAATCAAATTTCAATTATTGCCGGTGGTAAGTTTGGTTGGCATTTCTTTAATACAAATGATGATAGGCAAGAATATTCTTCAAGTGATAACCACTCTACAACAAACCTTTCATACAAAGGATTTGCTGGAGTTACATATGCACTTTAAGGAGCAAAGGCGGCTTTTTATTTGAGCTAATGAGTTTTAGAGGTTTTTGCAAAAACCTCTCTAATACCGCTGTAGGGTTTTCCTATGGCGGTTTTTCTTTATATTGGGTCCATCTTAGGCCTCTTTTA
>CAVDPO010000035.1:0-5693 GCA_963610855.1 Segatella copri | reverse complement strand
GTGTGTCAACTTGTTACACAAATACTAAAACGATTTAAGTTAAGCAATTATAAAAACAATGAAGATACTCTTGTATTTTTACCAGGAGAACTTAGCATAATAACTTGTCTTAACACTCTATACTCGCAATGTGATACACGACATCTTCAAATATACCCACTGTATGGCAGGTTGAACAAAGAAGAACAAGAACTTGTGTTTGAAGAAACGCAACCTGAAAAAATGAAAGTTGTTCTTGCAACTAATATTGCAGAAACAAGTCTTACAATAGACAACATAAAAATTGTAATAGACTCAGGATATGCAAAAATAAATTATTATAACCAAAAAGACTTTACTTCTGCTCTTGTTCAAAGGCCAATAAGTAAAGCATCTGCAGAACAAAGAAAAGGTCGTGCAGGAAGAACCTCAAATGGCATTTGCTATAGGTTATATACAAAGGAAGATTTTTCTTCACGAGCAAAATACACACAAGAAGAAATATTAAGAACAGATTTATCAGAAGTTGTGCTTAGAATGGTAGACTTAGGGATTTATAATTTTGAGAATTTTCCTTTTATTACAAGGCCTGACAAAGCTGCTCTTATAAGCGGAGAAAACACTTTAAGACTAATTGGCGCAATAGATGAAGATAGACATCTTACAAAAACTGGTGAAATCATGGTTCACTACCCTCTTTTACCAAGACATTCTAGATGTATATGTGAAGCTATTTATAAGTATCCCTCAATTCTAATGCCAATATTTATTTCTGTAAGTTTTCTCTCTTGTAAAACACCTTTCTTACTACCACCAGGAGAAGAAGATTATGCTAGAAGTGCACATAGATCGTTTTTTGATGAATTTGGTGATTTTTTAAGTTACCAAAAACTCTATAAGCGTTATACAGGACTTAAAAACAAACAAGAAAAAGAAAACTTTTGTAATAAGAATTACCTTGATATGCAAAGCATGGAAGAAATTGTCCATGTAACTCAGCAGCTTGCACAAATTACAAGAGATTTAGGCATAGCTGTTATAGAAGACGCTCCAAATAGTTTAACTCACGAAGAAATAGCACACGAACTTTTGGTATGCCTTGGCTCCGGATTACTACAGTATGTATGCATTAAAACTAAAAAAAGAGCTTCAGAATACAGGACAATAACAGCGAATGAAATTTTTATTCACCCGGGTTCTGCATGGTTTAGAACAGCTCCTCAATATCTTCTTGCAGGAGAAATAGTCCTTACAACAAAAATGTATGCAAGAACAGTTTCTCCTCTTAAACGCGAATGGCTTGAAGAAATTTCTACTTCTCTTTCATCTAAAATTAGAAGCCTCCAAAACAAAATTGAAAGAAAGGATGTTGATAATTCTAAAGATACTCAAGTTAAGAAAGATACAAAGAAAAATACATACACTCTTTATGGTATGACATTCAAAGTAATAGATATTGGCAAGAAGAAGTCAAAACCTGTCTTAGTTATACCTTCCCAAGACCTTTCACGACTTGCAGTGTCATATAAAAAAGCATCAAGACACCCCAAAAATCTTTATGCAACAATCTCATATAACGGTTCTTACATTTGTCTTGGCGCAAAACTTCAAGAGATAATTGAATTGAGTAGACATCTAGATTTTTCAAAACCCATTTTTATTGAAAAACCATATGACAAAGTCCTTGGTTTCGATAACATTGAAGATCTTATTCCTTATTTAGGACAAATCATGTGTCTTTCCCGTCTTAAAGACAAAACAAAACTTGGCTTTGTTGAACTTATTACCAACAAAAACAGTTTATTTTTCCACGTAAATCCAAGTTTTACAGATGCGTTGAATAATACAGCTTATTCTCTTTTGGTAACATTAGATGAAAAACCAAATTGTAAAGAATTCCGTAAAACCTATAACAGAATTCTTAAATTCCTCGATTGATTGAATATGCCTAATGATGATAAAACATATCCATGCAGGAAATGTTGACTTGCTTGGGAACAAAAATCCTATTTGCTTCTGATTTCAAAGACCTCTCATATCATGTTGGCGCATTGGGCAATAACACTCTTTGGGTATGTGATACAAATACAGCAAAAATGGTACGCCCACTTCCTTCTCCAAATGTCATTGTGGACAATGGTGAGGCATCTAAAACATACACATCAATTGAGAGAATTATTAGCACAGCAATGGAAAATTCCCTTGGAAGAGATTGTACTTTCATTGCTCTTGGTGGTGGAGTTGTAAGTGACATAACTGCTTTTGCAGCATCAATTTATATGAGAGGTTGCAAAGTTGTTCTAATTCCTACGACGCTCATTGCAATGACAGATGCCTCTACAGGAGGCAAAACTTGTATTAATTTTAGATACACAAAAAACTTAATTGGAACTTTCTTTCCGGCAAATGAAGTCTTAATTTGTACCAATTCTCTCAAGTCTTTATCTAATAGAGATTTCACAAATGGCCTTGCAGAAGTCATAAAACATAGTTTTTTATCTAAAGATACTAGACTACTTAATTTTCTCTTCTCTTCAAAACAAACAATAATGGATAGAAATCCAGCAGCTTTAAGAGATTTAGTATTTGCGTCTCTAGAAATTAAAAAATCCTATGTAGAACCAGACCCATACGACCGTTTAGGAATTAGAGCAGCATTAAATTTAGGGCATACTTTTGGCCATGCATTAGAAAGCTTATCACGTATGCAATGGACACACGGGCAGGCTGTTGCATGGGGTGTTTGTAGAGCCTCTTATGCAAGCGTAGAATTAGGCCTTTGTTCATTAGATTTTGCGCAAAATGTTGAAAGATTGTTCAAATATTATGGTTTTGATACAAGTTTTAGGATAAGTAGAAGTGATTGGATTGATTATAGAAGACAGCTTAAAAGAGACAAGAAAGCTGTAATGAATGTAGTCAAGTTTGTACTTTTAACTGGCCAAGGACAAATACAGCAAAAAGAGCTTAGTGATGATATTATTAAAAAACTTGTAATGATGGCATCTGTATAACTTTATCATTGATATTATTTCAACTATAATCATTCACATGCACTATTTTGATTGGACAGCTACATCTCCTATGAGCCAAAACGCAATTGACGAGTACGTTCGTTGCGCACTTGATTTTCCGGCAAATCCGTCTTCTGTTCATCCTTTAGGAGTTAATGCTTCATTACACTTAAAAGAAGAAAGAGAAAAAATTGCTTCACTTATTGGAAGTAAGGCTCAAAATGTTTTCTTTACATCTGGTGGAACTGAAAGCAACTCTATTATTTTGGCTTCTCTTCTAAAAAGTCCAACGCCAGGAGAAATAATTACAACATCAATAGAACATTCTGCTGTACTTGAATGGAGAAAAACTTTAGAAGCTTATGGATGGAAATTTACAACTTTGCCATGCCCAAAAGGTTATTTATCTCTTGAAACTCTCAATGGAGCACTCAATGAAAAAGTTAGAATGGTATGTATTATGAAAGTAAATAACGTTACAGGTACCATACAAGATACAAGAAGTATATCCCGTCTTATAAGAGAAAAATCTATCAAATATGGCCGTTACATTCACTTTCATTGTGATGCAGTCCAAGCTTTAGGAAAAATTCCTTTTAGGCTTGATGAAGAAGATATAGACTCTGCTGCATTTAGTGCGCACAAATTTAACGGTCCTAGAGGAGTGGGAATTCTTTATAACCGTAATAATTCAATAACAGCTTTATCTAGAGGTGGTGGACAAGAATTTGGATTACGACCTGGGACAGAAAACCTTGCTGGTATAAGTTCAATGAGAAGAGCTTTAAGCGATACTTTAGACCTTTTAGATGTAAAATATGACCAAATTTTGGATTTTAGATGCAAAATTGAGGCTTGCGCAAATAAAATCGGCCTAAAAATGTTGTCTCCAGAGAGCAATTCAAATAAGGCTCTCTCCCCTTACATTATTTGTTTATCTGTAAATCCTGTTCCGTCAGAAGTCTTTATTCGTGTCATGTCAGACAAAGGGTTTTGCCTTTCTGCGGGAAGTGCATGTTCTTCAAATTCAAAAGGGAAAGCAGAAAGCGTGCTTGCTGGCATGAATGTTGAACCTGTAGATAGAATGTCTAGCATAAGAATTTCATTAGGAAGCGCAACAACAGAAGAGGAAGTTGGGCTTTTATGCAAGACGCTAGAAGAAACTTATAAGGAGTTATCATGAAAATTAATGAATTAGAAATAGAAGGCATGTCTCTTTATCTTATAAAACTTGGAGAAATTTGCCTAAAAAGACTTAATAGAAGCTTTTTTGAAAAGAAACTCAAAAACAATATAAAACTCAAAATTCATCCTTATAAGAGTGTTTTAACAAGAGAAAAAGGTCGCTTTTACCTTTATGTCGACACAGCTTGTCCCTCTTCTTTTGTAGAAAAAGTCCTAAAAACTACTTTTGGCGTTGTAGGTTTTTCTCGTGCTCTAGTTTGCAATAAAGATTGGGATGAAATTTGCTCTAGTGCCAAAACTCTTATTGAAAAAGAGCCTTTTTCAGATGGCATTGGGACTTTCAAAGTTGAATCAAGACGCGGCGATAAATCATTTTTCATGAATAGTTATCAAATTGAGTCTAAACTTGGCAGTTTAATTCTTGAAAGATATCCTTCAATGAAAGTTGATGTACATAAACCTCAAAAGGCCCTCATGATAGAAGTAAGAGATAAAGTTTATATGTATACATCTCCTGTAGATGGCCCTGGTGGACTTCCAGTTGGAACTGCCGGAAAAGGTCTTTTGCTTTTATCTGGAGGCATAGATTCCCCAGTAGCTGGTTGGAGAATGGCAAAAAGAGGTCTAAAACAAGACTGCCTCTACTTTCACGCTTACCCATACACATCTGACATGGCATTGCAAAAAGTAAAAGATTTAGCACGTCTAATATCTCCATATAACATGGGCACTACTCTACTTGTTATTAATTTCACTGAATGTGAGCTGTGGATAAAAGAACATTCAAAAGAAGAAGAACACACACTTATGATGCGCGCATGCATGATGAAAGTTGCAAATGCTATTGCAAAGCAAAGAGACTGCAAAGTCCTAGTTACAGGTGAAGCTCTAGGCCAAGTTGCCTCACAAACATTAGAAAGTATTTGTTTTACAAATAGTATGTCTTCTATTCCTGTGTTAAGACCACTTGTTGCAATGGATAAAGGAGAAATCATTGATACAGCACGTGAAATTGGAACTTACGAAACAAGTATTCTTCCTTATGATGATTGCTGTGTTGTATTTAGTCCAAAACATCCTCTTGTAAGACCAAATGTAGAGGCTCAAAAGGCTTCTTACCAAGAAATGGGAATAGACGAACTTTTAGAAAAAGCTATTGAGTCAGTGCAAGAAATTCCAATTGATTACAGGGTAAATTAAGGAGGTTTTTGCAAAAACCTCTAAGATAAGAGTTTCTACAAAAACCTATAATAAAACGTGCATATGCTCTTTTACATTAGAAATCATTTCATTTCCAATAATGTTAGCCTTAGCTGTTCCTGCTTGAATTATATCTTTTACAGTATCTCTATTTGCTTCATAGAAAGATCTCTTTTCTCTTATTGGAGAAAGAATATCATTGAGCTTTTGTGCAAGAAGTTTCTTACAAGATACACATCCAATTTGTGCATTCTTACACATTGAACAAACATTTGGTGCTTCTTGAGCATTAAACGTTTTATGATATGTATACAC
>CAVDPO010000034.1:0-4534 GCA_963610855.1 Segatella copri | reverse complement strand
GTAGTGTTCAAGCTCTTTTTCATTTCCATAAATGAAATGCCCATTTCCCAAATCTTCCAACCTTGGTTTATCACTAGAATAATCATGCTGACTTGGGTCATAAACAAAGAGTTTTTTATTCTTCTCTAATATTGGATCAGGAATTGGAATTGCAGACATCAACGATTTTGTATATGGATGCAAAGGATACTTAAAAAGTTCTTCAGTTTCTGCTATTTCCATAATTTTACCTTTGTAAATAACAGCAATTCTATCCGATATAAATCTTACAATAGACAAATCATGAGCAATAAAGAGATAAGAAAGACCTCTTTCTTTTTGGAACTTTTTAAGAAGATTTAACACTTGAGCTCTAATAGAAACATCCAAAGCGCTAATTGGCTCGTCTGCAATGATAAATTCAGGTTCCATAACTATAGAACGTGCAAGTCCTACACGCTGGCGTTGTCCCCCAGAAAACTCATGAGGGTACCTTGTAAGATGCTCAGGAAGAAGACCTACTTCACGAATGATTGTCTCAACTTTTTTAATTCTATCTTTCTCATCATCATAAAGATGAAAATTAAAAAGCCCTTCTGAAATAATGTACTCAATCGTTGCTCTTTCGTTCAAAGATGCTGCAGGGTCTTGGAAAATCATTTGAATTTTTCTTACTACTTCGCGGTCTGCTTTGCGTGAGAGCTTTCCTGAAATCTTCTCCCCTTTGTAGTATATAGCACCATTTGAACAAGGATTTATTCTAACTATGGCACGACCAATTGTCGTTTTACCAGAACCAGACTCACCTACAAGAGAAAAAGTCTCGCCTTTGTATATGTCAAAACTTACATTATCTACAGCTTTGAATTCTTTTTTATTTTGTTTGAATACAACATCGAGGTTCTGAACTGAAAGAACCACTTCTCTTTTGTTCTCTTCCATATCAAAACTCCTTACTCTGTAAACTCTATGTGAGATTTTAACATCTTTTCGTGAAGATTTTGAATAATCTTTGGAGGCTCAACTTTAGGCGCACGTGGGTCCAAAAGCCAAGTCTTTGCCCAATGGTGATCGTTTATCTTGAACATTGGAGGCTCTTTTACCATATCAATGGCCATTGCATACTGGCTTCTTGGTGCAAACGCATCACCTACAATTTTATTATAAAGCGATGGCGGTGTACCGGGAATTGAGAACAAATCATCTCCTTTTTCTGCAAGCTGAGTAAGAGAACTCAAAAGTGCCCAAGTATAAGGATGACGTGGCTCATAGAATATATCTTCTACTGTACCAAGTTCTACAATTTGACCACCATAAAGAACAGCAACACGCTCTGCAACATTTGCTACAACACCAAGGTCATGGGTTATATAGACAGTTGTAAATCCAAGTTGATGCTGTAAGTCTTTAATAAGCCTAATGATTTGAGCCTGTATTGTAACATCTAGTGCCGTAGTTGGCTCATCACATATAAGAATTTTGGGCTGGCAAGACAGTGCAATTGCAATAACAATACGCTGTCTCATACCACCTGAATACTGGAAAGGATAATCATTAAATCTTTTTTCTGGCTCAGGAATACCAACTTTAGACATTATATCCAAAGTTCTCTTTTTAGCTTCATCCTGTGAGCACTTTTGGTGTTTAAGAATAACAGTCATTATTTGTTTTCCAATTGTTACAACAGGATTCAATGATGTCATAGGGTCTTGGAAAACTGTTGCTATTCTACAACCTCGAATACTTTGCCAGTCTTTTGTATATTTGACTTTTGCACAATCAACAATGGAGTATCCTTCAACAATATTTTTTTCTTCATTGAGATTTCTAAATTCTACTCTAAAAGTACATGTTTCAAATATCTTGTTGCGGATGCGGTCATCATTCAAATCTTCACCTGCGCACATTGCAAGAGTGAATGCTTTTTTGAGTTTTCTAAGAAACACCAATTGAGTGTGTTTTGGATAACGAGCAATGGACAACAATATTTCATAAGAGATAATTTTATTTCTCTCTAGAACAGAGTCCAATAATCCGTACGGATTTTTTTCATTATCATCTTGCGCAATTTTTTGAACTCGTAGTTGTGCAAGATCATCAAGCTCTTTCTTGTCTTTAGCAACAAGATCTTTATTTGCATTGTAGTCAGCTGCTCTCTTTTTTATGAGATTTAACCGCTCTAAAGTAATTGATTTAATTTGTTCATTCCAAGATGTAATTTGGGCCTTTGTTTGTGTAATTAAAACAGCGTCTTCTGCATCTTTGTGGTCTAAAGCAAGCATGAAATTAGTACGGTCCACAATATCATCACTTAAATCTTTAAGCTTTTTTGCATACTCGCGTTCTTCTTCACTTGTTAAAGATTTTGCGTGCCTAATTTCTTCTTTCTTTTGTGCTATAGCAACATACTCTTTTGCACCTCTCTCCAACGGAGAACTGCTATTGAGCATCTCGTAAGCCTTTTTGAGAATTTTCTTGTTAGGCTCAGTTAAAACAGCATCGGTCTTAGAAAGAGAGTCATCTGCAAAAATGATGCTTCCATTGCTAATAAAGCCATTTGAATCAAGCATTCCGGCAAAAGTCTTTGTCAAAACCGATTTCCCTGAGCCCGATTCCCCAACGATTGCAATTGACTCGTTTTCGTAAATATCTAGTGAAACATGCCTTATAGCAGACAAAATTCTTCCACGAACATTAAATTTAACATCCACATCCCTAAGGGATAACAGGACTTTTCTTTCATTATCTTTGTTTTCCATGTTCTCCCTCCTAATTACATGTGCGTTCTTGGGTCAGAGGCATCGGCAAGATTTTGCCCAAGCACGTACAAAATAATAGTAACCATAGCTGCAATAGCAACAGGAGCCCAAAATTCCCAAGGGTAAATAAGAAATGCTGTTTGAGCCTCTTGAATCATTCTTCCTAACGAAGGAACACTTGCAGAAAGTCCAACACCAATGAATGAAAGGAACACTTCCATTGAAATGTATGAAGGAAGTTCTGTTGCCAAAAGAGTTACGATAACAGATGTCATGAACGGCAATATGTTCTTTGAGACAATTCTTGTAATAGGAGTTCCAAGACAACGGGAAGCCAGTGAATATTCACGGTCTCTAATTATCATAACTTGCGTTCTAAAGAAGTATGCTATGCTCATCCAACCTGTTATAGTCAAAGCAAATACAAAACTCCAAAAGCCAGCTCCAATTATGTAAACAAGAACTGAAATCATGAGAATGTAAGGAACATTTGCAATAATGTTGTAAATGACAAGCATAACGTGGTCAAAACTCTTGGAATACCCCCACACAGCACCCATCAAAATCCCAACTGTCATATTTATAGCAGCACATATTACAGCAAGTAAAATACTTGTTCGCGCAGACGCCCATATTCCATAAAAAATTGAGTTCCCAAGACCCCCAGTTCCTAAACACCACTTAAAAGAAAAACCACCAGTTAAAGCCATGGCTTCACTTGGGCTCTTATGGAACATGATTGCATTAGTTACATTCTCATTTGGATCGTATTGGCAAAAAATTGGAATTATAAACGAACACAAAAGAATGATAGCAAACAAAGCCAGCAACACCCAATTGGATTTTTTCCTAAAGAAAACTCTAAAAACCGATTTCCAATACGAGTATCTTGGCGCAATGATTTTCTCAGATTCTATAGAATCGTGATCAATAAAGGTAAATAATTCATCTTCGTTGATTTTATTTTCATTAGTTAAAACTTTATCAGACATGATTATCTACCTCCCTTTGTCTCAAATGAAATTCGTGGGTCATACTTTGCCATAAGCAAGTCCCCTAAAATTTGAGCAATAATTGAAAGAGATGTGTAGAATAATGTACAAGCAATAATTACTCCATTGTCGTGTCCATTTATAGCTATTGTAAGGAGGTTTCCAACACCAGGTACAGCATACACTCTTTCTGTAATGATTGCTCCCGTAAGACATCCAAGAATACTTCCTGGAATTCCGTGAATAATTGGAATTATTGCATTTTTTGAAATGTGTTTTGAGAAGATTTCACCCTCTGATAAGCCCTCTGCTCTTGCAAATTTGACGTAATCAGAATTCATTTGGTCTATCATATAACGTCTCATCCACTTCATAAGACTTCCAATTGAAGGCAGAGCAAGAGAAATTGTAGGAAGTATATACGCTAAAAATTGAACTTGAGCTGTTGCAAATTTATAAGGAAGATTGAAAGCGCGTGTACCAATAGCTGCAAACAAGAAGATATAAGCCAAAGAAGGAACAGCCATGATGAAGATGATATACCACATACCAATTCTATCAATGAGAGTATCTTTCTTTCTTGCCATGAGAATTCCAAGAGGAAGACCTAAGAAATAAGCAATGATTGAAGCAATAATTCCTATAACAAAGGAGTTTCCAATCATGCTCAATCCTGTTCTTCTATAAGAAACAACTGTATATTTATCGTTAAAGCGTTCTTTTTCTGCCTCTGTGAGTTCGCCGGAGTTATAAGTTACTGTATGAAAGTCTGCAGCTGTTTCTTCATACTGGTCTGTTCCTATC
>CAVDPO010000033.1:0-5843 GCA_963610855.1 Segatella copri | reverse complement strand
TTCCAAGAGTCCAGCCTACCGGCCAGCTAAGCCATACACCAGTAATTTGAAGAGCTGTTGAAGATAAGATTAGCGCTCCAGTTACTCTCACGATTAAATCCATAAAAGTTGAAGCCATAAACTGTTTCATGTATCCGGCTCCCTTAAGAACACCATCACTAATGATTTTTACAGAAACAACAAAATAGAAAGGTGAAACAATGCGTAAGAATTGCCTTCCTGTTTCAAGAGCTACTGCGGACGGATTATCCATAAATAGCTTTAGTAGGAAGTTTGCACCAAAGAAATAAGCTAATGCTATGGGGACATCTATTGTCCAAACGAGTTTAATCCCGGCCTTTTGGCCTTGCACAACGCGCTCTAATTTTTTTGCTCCAAGATTTTGGGCAGTATAGTTTGAAATCCCATTTCCTATAGTAGAAATAGAAGTAATTACAAGGTTGTTAAGTTTTACGGCTGCTGCGTAACCTGCAATAACGCTTGAGCCAAAACTGTTAATAATGCCTTGAATAACTATGTTGCCAACCGATACAAAACTTTGTTGCAATGTGCTTGGGATTGCAACATCAATGTATGATTTGAACATAAGTTTTGAAAATAGAGCTGGTTTTTCGTCTGTTTTTATAGAACCCAGTCTTTTGAATACAACAACTGTCGCAAGAATTCCACTTATTCCTTGGCAAAGGAATGTTGCCCATGCAACGCCATCTACTTTCATTCCAAAAGCTGTGACAAAGAGAATATCGACCGCAATGTTTGAAAGAGAGGAAATTGCAAGAAAAATAAACGGAGTTTTCGAGTCTCCCAATGCAGAAAAAATACCTGTTGCTACGTTGTAGAGGAACAAAAAAGGAAGACCTAAAACATAAATTCTGAGATATAAAGAGGAATCGGCATAAATGTTGGAAGGCGTTTTTATTAGAGAAAGAAGGCTGTCCATACCCAAAAGACCAACTGCCATGAGGATAATACAGGTTGCCAACGTGCAAATTAAGGATGTGTTGACAGCTTCTTTCATGCCTTTGTAGTTTTTGGCTCCAAATAGGCGCGCAGTTAGTAGTGAACAGCCCATGTTGCAACCAAATGCAAATGCAATGAAGATTAGTGTTATTTCGTAGCCATTTCCAACGGCTGCCAAGGCTTCTTCGCTTATGAATTTGCCTGCAACAAAGCTATCTCCAATGTTGTATAACTGCTGAAATACGATTGAGCCAAAAAGTGGGAGACAAAATTCCCAAAGAACTTTGCTTGGCTCTCCAATGGTTAAATCTCGGTTTAATGTTTTTGAGGTTTTTGAGACGTTTTTCATTTTTGTAACTTCTTATTTTAACTTCTTATTTGACTTTTTATTGTGACTTTTTGTTTAATCGTTTTTTTGAGGTTTTTTGCAAAAACTTCGTTTAATTGTAATTACTCGTAGATATCGCAATCCTCAGGAACACTTAAATGACGGCAAATTGCATTAAATGTTTGTTTGCTTATATCGTGTTCTACGCTACATGCGTCCTCAAGAGCCGTTTTTTCATCAACTCCAAGGCTCATAAAGAACTTGGAAAGCACCTTGTGGCGAGTATAAACCTTGCTTGCAATTGCCATTCCTTTGTCTGTAAGAGTAATGAGACCATCTTCATCCATAGTAATATAGCCATTTTCGCGCAATCTTCTTGTTGCATAACTTACGCTTGGCTTAGTAACTCCCAAGTGGGAGGCAATGTCTATTGAGCGGATATATCCATGCTCTTCTTTCATCATTAGCATGGCTTCAAGGTAGTCTTCCGATGCTTTCCTAATCTTCATCATAGTAGTTTTTTACAACCTTTTACCTAAAAACGATACTACAAATGCCAAACTTTTTTCAATACAAGGGCAAGAAAAACACTTGGCGGGCAGGCGGGCAAGGGCTTCTAATTTTTTGCCAAATAGCATAGGCCGATAATTTTGTAAATCTTTTTTTCTTAGACTATTGACGATTATAGTTAGAGTTATTAAACTCCAACGTGGTTAGAAAAGTCTAACTAAAGTAGAGGTACTTAAAAATGATGCCGTTAACATTGGCAAATGCTGGAGAAGAAAACATGATAAGAAAGGTGGGCGGAAACGAAGAAACCCGCAGACATCTTGAAGATTTAGGGTTCGTTGCAGGTGGCAATGTTACCATAGTTTCTTCTATTGGTGGCAATCTTATAGTGAATGTTAAAGACTCTAGGGTTGCAATAAGCAAGGAAATGGCAGGAAAGATAATGATTTGAAGGCTTTGGCCTTTATCTTAGCTTTGTATTAGTTGGCAACAACTAGCTACAAGATCCACAAAGTAATTGTATTGAGTTTAATTATAGGAGATATGAACATGAGAACACTCAGGGAAGCAAAAATTGGCGAGACAGTTAAAGTCGTCAAACTCCATGGAGAGGGAGCTGTTAAAAAGAGAATCATGGACATGGGCATTACCCGTGGCGTTGAAGTCTACATTAGAAAAGTAGCTCCTCTTGGGGACCCAATTGAAGTCACAGTAAGAGGTTATGAGCTTTCACTTAGGAAGGAAGATGCTTCCATGATAGAGATTGAATAGTAATGGAGAAGTTTTAATATGTCAGAAATCAGAATTGCCCTTGCAGGTAACCCAAACAGTGGAAAAACAACACTGTTTAACAGTTTGACAGGCTCTAACCAGTTTGTAGGAAACTGGCCAGGAGTCACAGTTGAGAAGAAGGAAGGAAAACTCAAGAAACATGATGGTGTTGTTATCACAGACCTTCCAGGAATTTACTCTCTTTCGCCATATACATTGGAAGAAGTTGTTGCTAGAAATTATCTTCTTGAAGAGCGTCCAGATGCAATTCTTAATATTGTAGATGGAACAAACCTTGAAAGAAACCTTTATCTTACAACTCAGCTCACAGAGCTTGGTATTCCAGTAGTTGTTGCAATTAACATGATGGATGTTGTAAGAAAGAACGGAGACAAGATTAATTTTGCTGAGCTTTCAAGAGAACTTGGATGTAAAGTTGTTGAGATCTCTGCTCTCAAAGAAGAGGGTGTTATGGAAGCTGCAGAAGAAGCCATTAAAGCAGCTAAAGGAACAAAAACAGTTCCAATGCACACTTTTTCTGGCGTGGTTGAGCATGCACTTGCACACATTGAAGAAGCTGCTTTGCATGATATGCCACAAGAACAACAGCGCTGGTATTGCATAAAGATTTTTGAGAGAGATTCCAAGGTTCTTGAAAAACTCAATATTCAGCCACAAATTTTAGCACATATTGAAGAAGACATTAAAGCAGCTGAAAAAGAGCTTGATGATGATGCAGAAAGCATTATTACTAATGAAAGATATGTTTACATTGCTTCCATTATGAAAGGATGCTACAAGAAAAAGAATGTAGGTAAGGAATCTACATCTGATAAGATTGACCGCATTGTTACAAATAGATGGTTAGGTCTTCCAATTTTTGCACTTATTATGTTCCTTGTTTATTATATTGCAATGGTAACAGTTGGTGCTTCTGCAACAGATTGGGCTAATGATGGTTTATTTGGTGATGGATGGCATCTTTTAGGAATAGGCTCAAAGCAGTATGAAGCTGCAGCTGAAGAATATGGAGATACAGACCAAATCATTGATGCTTTTGTTGCAGAATATGGTAATGATAGTATTGCTGAAGCTTTGGACATGGAGAGCGATTCATATTCAGAAGACAGTGCAAAGAAAGCTCTTGAAAGCCTTGTTGCTATAACACCTTCTAATGATTCTGTTACATACACTGTTGAAGATGAAGAAACTTTAGCCGTTGAACAGTTCTCTGGAACTTCAAAAGACGATTTAGTTTCAGCTGTAGAGCAGTATCTTAATACTTCTTACAAAGAAAATTACGGCGCACCAGATACAAGCACTTATGGTGTATGGGTGCCTGGTATTCCTGTACTGGTTTCTAATGGTCTTGAGGCTGTAGGAGCATCTTCTTGGCTTTCTGGTCTTATCAATGACGGTATTGTTGCGGGTGTTGGTGCTGTTCTTGGATTTGTGCCACAAATGCTTGTTTTGTTCCTACTTCTTGCTTTCCTTGAAGCTTGTGGTTATATGGCAAGAATTGCATTTGTTCTTGATAGAGTTTTTAGAAAGTTTGGCCTTTCTGGTAAGTCTTTTATTCCAATGCTTGTTGGTGTTGGCTGTGGTGTTCCAGGAATTATGGCTTCTAGAACAATTGAGAATGAAAGAGATAGAAGAATGACAATTATGACAACTACTTTCATTCCTTGTGGCGCTAAAGTTCCATTCATTTCAATGATAGCTGGTGCAATTTTTGGAGGTTCTGCTCTCGTTGCTACAAGCGCATATTTCATTGGTATGGCAGCAATTATCATTTCTGGTATCATTCTTAAAAAGACAAAGATGTTTGCTGGCGACCCAGCTCCATTTGTTATGGAACTTCCAGCTTACCATATGCCAACATTAAAGAACGTTTTGCGTTCAATGTGGGAAAGAGGTTGGTCATTCATTAAGAAAGCTGGAACAATCATTCTTCTTTCAACAATTCTTGTATGGTTCACAACGTATTTTGGTGTTGTAGATGGCACGTTTAGAATGTTGAGTGATGAAGAAATTGACCATTCAATTCTTGCTTTCATTGGTAACCTTATTGCTTGGATATTTGCTCCACTTGGATGGGGAAACTGGAAAGCAGCTGTTGCTTCAATTACCGGCCTTGTTGCTAAAGAGAATATTGTTGGAACTCTTGGCATTCTTTACGGAGGTTCAGGTGATGTTTATGGAGAGCTAGCAACAGTATTCAATGGTGTTACAGGTTATTCCTTCTTAGTGTTCAACCTTCTTTGTGCTCCTTGTTTTGCAGCAATTGGTGCAATTAAGAGAGAAATGAACAATTCAAAATGGACTTGGTTTGCAATTGGATACCAATGTGGTTTTGCTTATGTCATTGCTCTTATGATTAACCAGTTTGGAAAACTCTTCATGGGTCGCCCAAGTGTTATTGGATTGTTGGTTGCTCTTGCAGCTCTTGTTGGAATTATCTACATGTTGTTTAGGCCTTACAAGGAAGCTACAAAGCTTACAAGAGATGTAAAAATTAACTAAAGGAGTTTTTGCAAAAATCTCTGAAAGTCGTTTTGAAGAATTTTTCAGTACATTGAGGTTTTTGAGAACGTATAAGATTTCTGTGGATCGGCTGTCCGCCCGTGCGGGTGGCCGATTTGCATTTTCAACTTTTTTCGTTTAACTTGTTCTGTGGAGGTTCGTATGGTTGCAACAATTTTAATTTCGCTTGTTTTGCTGGCAATTGTAGGGCTTGCTATTGCCTCCATTATTAGAGATAAAAAGCAAGGGAAATCTTCCTGTGGCGGTAATTGTGGCCACTGCCCAATGAGTGGTTCTTGCCACAACTACGAAGATATTGCCAATATCAAAATTCCAAAGAAAAAAGACTAAATTAAAAACCTCTGTAAAGATTTGTTGTCTGTTCCTGTGAGTGTAATTTAAGAGACTTTCGTATGCTTTGCCTTGTTTTGTTATTTTCTAGAGATTTTTCAAAAACCACTAGAACCCAAGAGAATTATTTAGAGCTAAAAAATTGCGTTTACTCAGCTTTTCAAAATACTTTTAACTTGCTCAACAGTGATTGAAGCGCCTTTAGAAATGTCCTCGTCAGAAAGACCCATAGCCTTGAACCCTTTGACAATACGAGTTGTAGCTTCTTCTTGTCCTTGAGAGAGGCCTTGAGCTTTACCCTGAGCCAAACCTTGAGCTTTACCTTGAGAAAGTCCAAGCGACAAACCTTCAGAAAAGCCATCTTTTTTGCCATCTTTGTATTGTTCAATAAGGTTCAGTT
>CAVDPO010000032.1:0-3719 GCA_963610855.1 Segatella copri | reverse complement strand
AATTTATTTTTATTTGGAGTATTAAACTTTTTAGAAAAGTCTCATTGTAAGTCTTTCCTAAAAAGCTCTTACCCTGCGTGATTTTGTAGATTTGATAATTAATGCTTAATTAATGCATTAATTAATGCTTAATCTTGTAATGGCCATCAACAGTCTCTATAAAATAAGGTAGTTCATTGGACTGCAAAATCTCATTTACTTGATTTATTAAACTCTCTACTTTTTCAAAACTTTCTCTTCGCACGCTTTCATGCCACACTGCTTGATAAATTTGCTCAAAACTAAAAACACAACTAGGATTGAGAAGAAGTATAAATAACAGGCCAGTGCTCTTATCATCTAACTTAATAGTTTTATTTCCAAAAACAATAGCATTGACTTCAAGTTTGAACTCTATACCCTCTTTTTTTAACCCAAGCCCAAAGTAATCAAGAGTTGCCAAGCAATCATTCCTAATTTGGCAAATTAAATGTGTTAATGATTCAAATCTTTGTGTTGGACGTAGCAATTTATAAACATCAAGAGTAACTTCTTTACCATAAATATCACTATTAAAATCAAGAATGTTAACCTCAATAGTGATTTTTTCAAGGTTATCTACAGTAGGTCTTCTACCAATATTCACAGTTCCTGGGCGCACAATATCATCAACTTTTATTAAAGAACAATAAACACCTTCTTCTAAAAAAGAAATATCACAAGATGTATTTATATTTGCTGTTGGAATACTCAAAAAACGGCCAAAGCCTTTTCCGTGGACTACAACGCCGTTTATTGAGATGAGAAGATTGGCTTTAGGTATATTGGGAAAATTCTGCATATAGCTACAAAATTCAAAATTACTGTCCATGATAATGCTGTTCATTCTGCAAATGCTTATGTCAACACTGTCCATCACACATTGAACCTAAAGTGCATGATATCGCCATCTTGAACAACATATTCTTTACCTTCTATGCGAAGACGGCCCGCTTCTTTTACTTTTGCTTCACTTCCGTACTTAAAAAGGTCTTCACAGCTATAAACTTCTGCTTTAATAAAACCTCGTTCAAAGTCTGTATGAATTACACCTGCAGCCTGTGGGGCTTTATAACCAGCACGGAATGTCCAAGCGCGGTCTTCATCTGAACCAGCTGTAAAGAACGTTCTAAGCCCCAATGTCTCATAAGCTGTGCGAATTAGAACATTCATACCACTTTCTTCAAGACCTAAGGCTTCTAAGAATTCACTACGTTCTTCAGGTGTGTCTAGTGATGCAATCTCTGATTCTGCTTTGCCACATATACAAACTACAGGAGAGTTTTCTTTAGCTGCAATTTCTTTAACAGTCTTAACATAGTCATTGTCTTGTCCTATGGCATTTTCGTCTATATTGCATACAAAGATAACAGGTTTCATAGTTATTAAATGAAGGTCATAAACTAAAGCACGTTCATCTGGGTCAGTAATAATACTTCTTGCACTTTGTCCTTGGCTCAAACCAGCAAGGAGCCTTTCATAAATTGGTATTAACACTGCTATATCTTTTGCTTCTTTAGAAATACGAGCAAGTTTACTTTGTTTTTGATAACGCTTGTCTACAGTTTCCCAGTCTGCAAGAGCAAGCTCTATGTTTATAGTTTCAATATCGCCTGCCGGATCTATTTTGTTGTTTACATGGATAATGTCTGGGTCATCAAAGCAACGCACAACATGAGCAATAATTCCTACTTCTCTAATGTTAGCAAGAAACTTATTTCCAAGGCCCTCTCCTTTGGAAGCTCCGGCAACAAGGCCGGCAATATCAACAAACTCAGTAACAGCAGGAATAACTTTTGCTGTTGGTATAAGCTCAACAATTTTATCAAGTCGTGAATCTGGAACATTTACTATTCCAACATTTGGTTCAATTGTACAAAACGGATAATTTGCAGATTCTGCTGGTGCGCTTGTTAAAGCAGAAAAAATCGTGGATTTTCCAACATTTGGAAGTCCAACAATACCACAATTTAGTCCCATATTGTCCTCCGCGAATGAATACTTAGGAACTGTATCAAAATAATTTGAACATTTCTACTTATTCTATTCTCAAACTTCTACGTCATTATCTATGTCATTATCTTCTACAAGTTTTCCGGCAAGTTGCCCACAAGCACCCTTTATTGAACGGCCACGGCTTATCCTTATTGTATAAGGAATATTTCGCTTTGAAAGAGCATTTGTAAAAGTTTTAATTTCTTCTGGCTTAGGAGTTTCAAACTCAAGCTCATTACACGGATTAAACGGTATTAAGTTAACAATAACTTCAAGTCCAGAGCAGAATTTTTTTAGCTCAGTGGCATCGGCCTCAAAAATGTTGACATCATGAATCATGCAATATTCAAACGTAAACCGCCGGCCCGATACTTTTTGAAATCTCACAAGTGCTTCTCTTAGGCGAGAGAGGTTGTACGCTTTGTTCACAGGCATGAGAGCTGAGCGTTTTTCGTCGTTGGCAGTCACCAAAGACACAGCAAGTTTGACAGGGATTTCGCGTCTAGAAAGCTCCAAAATGCCCGGCACTAGACCACAAGTTGAGATTGTAATTCTTCTGTGGCTAATATTATATCCTTTTGGGTCGTGCAAAAACGAAATTGCGTTTGCTACATTGTCTAAATTGGCTAAAGGCTCTCCCATACCCATAAAAACAACGTGTGCTATTGTTCGAGAAGACTCTTGAGATGCAGGGCTCAATGCTATACGACTTAGATGCGCAAATTGCTCGATTATTTCAAAATCATGCAAGTTTCGTTTGAGGTGGAGCGTTCCCGTTCTACAAAATTTGCACCCCATTGCACAACCCACTTGGCTTGAGAGGCATGCTGTTAAATCGCCTTGATTGTCTACCAATAGCACGCATTCAATTATGCTACTATCAAAAAGTTCAAGTGCAAGTTTTACATTCCCTTGGGGGTCTGTTTGGGAGGCAACGATTTTTGAAGAAAATATAGACCGATATCTCAAAGCAAGCTCTTTTCTAAGTGACAACGAAAGGTTTGTCATTTCATCAAACGAAGTGGCACCTTTTACGAGCCATGAGTAAATTTGCTGTCCTTGAAATTTTTTCTCAAGTCCCAAAAGTGTTGCAATTTGGCTAGGTGTTTTTGCAAAAAGAGAAAAAACTTCACTTTCGTTATTTATATTTCCATTATTAGGCATCTCGTACCTCATACAATAAAAGGGCCGCAAAATGCAGCCCTCAAAACAAAGCTAGCTTATAGCTTCACTTTGTGAAATTCTTTGGTATTGGTCTATGTAATTAGATGTGATACACGCAACCAAGTGCAGCATTCCAAGAAATTCCGCTCTCTACGCTCTTTGAAAGAGCAATTGCGTATCCACAGCCACCTCTAAGATATACTGTGAAATCGCCAACATCCTTCCATTGCCAATCATAGCTAAGAGAACCAGTGCCGCGGAATGCAAGCTTAACACCAGGATTGTCACCAAGAACAATGTTTGCACCAGCTTGAAGTCCAACATTCACATCAATCGTAGCCTTGTCAATCTTGATTTCTCCAACTTTGTACTGACCACCAAGAACAGCATCAATGTAATAAGGTTTGCCAAAACCAAAAGCTGCTGTGATGTATCCATCCCATTTGGAATCAATATCGTAATTAACTGTAATACCAGCTGGCTGTCCAAGCTCGACACCTACTGCAAAAGCACTCTTTTGTGTTGGAAGAATACTCTTTGCT
>CAVDPO010000031.1:0-2347 GCA_963610855.1 Segatella copri | reverse complement strand
TCTTTTATCTCGCAAATCCAAATCCAATCTTCACAAAGCTCATTTTGCAAAAACGTCATGAATTTAGTTTTTTTTGAGAAAAGAGCCTCTTTTTCGTGTGTTATGTTCTTTTGTTATCAAGAAATTGAGCTATTGCGCAATATGTCATGAAAGTGCTTTTTCTTTACAGTGTAACCGATTATTTTGTGAGTATGCTCACATACTGTTGACAAGTGGCTATCATTTGTAGAAAATCCTCAACGTAACCAAATTTATTTTATGAAGGAAAAAAATGGCAAAGAAAATCACAAAGTATGTTTACTTCTTTGGTAACGGCGTAGCAGAAGGTACAGCCAGCATGAAAGACCTTCTTGGTGGAAAAGGTGCTAACCTTGCAGAGATGACAAGTATTGGTCTTCCTGTTCCTCCTGGATTCACAATTAGTACAGAAGCCTGTGCATATTTCTCCGCTCATGATGGCGAGTATCCTGCAGGTATGAAGGATGAGGTTCTTCTTAACCTCAAACAACTTGAAAAAACAATGAATGCAAAGCTTGGTGATGCAGAAAACCCTCTTCTTGTATCAGTTAGAAGTGGTGCTGCTCAATCAATGCCTGGTATGATGGATACAGTCCTTAACCTTGGACTTAATCCTGATACAGTCGCTGCTTTAGCAAAAAAGACTGGAAATGAAAGGTTCGCATGGGATAGCTACAGACGTTTTATTCAAATGTTTGGTGATGTAGTAATGGGTGTTCCACACTCAAAGTTTGAGGAAGCTATCCAAGATGTCAAAGACGAAGAAGGTAAGGTCTACGACTACGAGCTTAATACTGACAACTTAATTTCTCTTGTTAAGAGATACAAGAGAATTTATAAACGCCACACTGGCGAAGAATTCCCAACAGATCCTTAT
Source organism: Segatella copri (assembly GCA_963610855.1). Taxonomy (GTDB): domain Bacteria; phylum Spirochaetota; class Spirochaetia; order Sphaerochaetales; family Sphaerochaetaceae; genus UBA9732. Next base: position 1,452 of record CAVDPO010000031.1, on the reverse strand, counting down.
GACCAACTCTTTAAGGCAATCAATGCTGTATTTGGTTCTTGGAATAACGAAAGAGCTATCAAGTATAGACAAATGAACGATATTCGTGGTCTTTTGGGAACAGCTGTTAACGTTCAAAGCATGGTCTTTGGTAACATGGGTGAGACATCAGGTACTGGTGTTGCTTTCACTCGTGACCCTTCTACTGGAGATAACCATTTCTATGGCGAGTATTTGATGAACGCTCAAGGCGAAGACGTTGTTGCTGGTATTAGAACACCTCAATCAATTGATACTTTGTGCAAAGTCAATCCAAAAGTTTATGATCAGCTTTGTGACATTAGAAAGACTCTTGAAAAGCATTACCATGATATGCAAGACATGGAGTTCACAATTCAGGAAGGCAAACTCTACATGCTTCAGACAAGAAGCGGAAAGAGAACAATCTTTAGCTGGTTGCGTTCTCAAGTTGAAATGGTAGAAGAGGGTCTTATTGACAAGAGAACAGCTGTTTCTCGTGTTCCTGCTGGTGAGTTTAACAAGCTTTTTGCTCCAATTCTTGACCAGAATGAGATTAAGAAAGCTGGTATTAAACCTCTTACTATTGGTTTGAATGCTTCTCCTGGTGGTGCTTGTGGCCAAGTTGTATTCTCTGCTGAGGATGCAGAAGCATGGGCAAAACAGGGCAAAGAGGTAATTCTTGTTAGAACTGAGACTTCTCCTGAAGATATTGGTGGTATGGCTGTTTCTAAGGGTGTTGTTACCTGCCGTGGTGGTATGACAAGCCATGCAGCTGTTGTTGCTCGTGGTATGGGATGCCCTTGTGTTTCTGGTGCAGGAGAGATTGTTGTAAACTTTGCAACAAAGAGTTTTGAAGTAAACGGTCAAACAATCAAAGAAGGTGATTACATTTCAATTGATGGTTTCAGTGGATGTGTTTACAATGCAAAAATTCAGGTAAAACCTTCTGAGATTGTTCAGGTTCTTAATGGTAGCATGAAAGAAGCAGATTCCGTTCTTTTCCAGAACTACAAGAAGTTTATGAGCTATGTTGATGATATTAAGACTATGGGCGTTAGAACTAATGCCGATACTCCTGCAGACACTCACATGGCTGTTATGCTTGGTGCAGAAGGTATTGGTCTTTGCAGAACAGAGCACATGTTCTTTGGTGGTTCTAGAATTATCTCTATGAGAAAGATGATTCTTGCTAACAACCTTATTGAAAGAAAGGCTGCTCTTGATGAGCTTCTTCCTATGCAAAGAGGTGACTTTGAGGCAATGTTCACAGAGCTCAAGGGACTTCCTGCAAATATTAGACTGTTGGATCCTCCTTTGCATGAGTTCTTGCCAAATGACTCAACTACAAGACACGAAATGGCTCTTGCTCTTGGTATTTCTCCTGAAGAAGTTGCTCGTAAGGCTGCTTCTCTCCATGAGTTTAACCCAATGCTTGGATTTAGAGGTTGCCGT
>CAVDPO010000030.1:0-3983 GCA_963610855.1 Segatella copri | reverse complement strand
TCTTAGTTCACCTTTTATGTTTTTAGCATATAGTGTGCCACTGATAGAGTTTTTAATTGATTTCTTTAAGTTTTCAGAAAGCTTATTTAGTTCTTCTAGCTCTTTTGCTAGATCTTTGTAAATGTTTTTCATTTCCCCACTAATCCTTTTTCTTAAATATTGGTCTTTTAGTATTATATTGCACAAAATAAACAAAAACAGCAAAAAAAATGAATTTTGGATTAGAAAAATAAACAAAAACACTCAGTTTTTATCATTTTTGTTTATTTTTGCCCAAAAGCACCCCCAAAAAACCACAACGAAGGCAAAAAAATTCTTGCAATGTGTCCTTGTCAAAGTGAAAATGGTCGTGCAAATTGGCCGGGCTACTAGTACAAGCTCAAAGAACTGTCAAATTGGATGTGGCATCATAAAAAGGTGTGGGGCCTTCAATTAGTAGAGCATTTTCAAAATTGCTATAAGCTACTTCAAAAGAAAAAGAGAGTGTTCTCCCGTCTTTATAGAGAATTTCAAGATTCCATGTTCCTTGAGGGAGCATTACACCTTGAGGTAGCGCAATGTTGGATGTGCCATAGTATTCTACGTCATCAAAAGTGCAACTTGTGGGGGCAAATGTCCAAGAAAGACTTGAAGTAGGGTCTGTTACAACCATTTGCATATCTAAAGGAGACGAAACTGTTGCATGAACATAAAGGCTTAGTCCCATATTCCAAGAAACGTCATTAGATTTCAATTCTTGAGTTCTCACTTCTTGATTATTCTCACGTACAACGTATGGCTGAGCAATAACTTGGGAGATAGAAAACTCTCCTTTGTGACAAGATGTTAAAGAGAAGAAGCCCAAAAGCAACAAACTTAGTAAAATGATGAAGGTCTTTAGACTGCTTACAATCTTATGAGACATTTTGTTTGAAAACTTCCTAGACACTTTATCTCCTTACTTTTTTACAAATTGTTTAACTTTCGTTCTTAGTTGCTTCAATTTCGTTGAGCATGGATATTACAGGATTTGCATACCCACGATAAACCATGTCTTTTACATCAGGTTTGAGATAACCATAATGCTTGACAAATGCCTTAGTGTTCATATTTGCATATTTATCTTCATATTCATGGCTATTGTTAATATAGTCGTAAGCAAAATAGTTTGTATCATGAAGCTTGTAATTCAAATGGATTTGACGGTCAATCTCACGCACAGCAGTTTTTGCATCAGAAAAAGAGGAGTCCAAAGGAGAGCCTACTTGAATATGTACATTGCCTTTTGGAAGTCGTAGACCGCGAATAAGGTCAAGGATATCGGCATATTTCTTTTTGACATACACGTTGTACACGCCCTCTGCCTTGAGTTTGCGGATTTGTTCTTGGCTTTTAGTTACGTCGCAAGGGTCAAACTGGTAGCTTATTGCCACCGGAACAATTGAGGCTTTCTCTAGAAATTGCTGGAAAGTGTAGCCTTCTTCCCTGTATGCAAGAAATAACATCTTAAGGATTGCTGCACTTGTATTGTCAATACCATCTTTTGACCGCCCACTTTTTTGTGCAATCCAAATGGATTTTTTCTTGGTTTCTATTGCATATTTTAGGTAACGACTAACGCGCAATGTCTCATTTCTTAAGTCCGATGCACTTGCTAAAGTCCTTCTTATTGTGACAGCTCCATTTACTTTGAATAAATCTGTTGCAAATTGATTAACTAAAAGATTATCTCCTATGACCATCTCGCACATTTGCATGTTGTTACGAACTAAAGCAAGGTCTAGTAAAGCTGTATCAAGAACAATGTCTCTGTGATTGCTTATGTAAATATGGGGCTTGTCTTTGCCTTCTTTTGCAAGTTCTTCAAAACCACCAAACGAAAATTCATCAATACTGGAGCTTTCAATCATTTCAAGAAACAAATCACAAGTGATGAGCTCTTGGAAAGAGGTATAAGAATGTACTTGGGTTAGCAACTGAGCAAGTAACCTTTTTGAGTGAAAAGATTTCCATGTGTTAGTAAGCCTGTTGTGTCGAGAAATGATATCTGTAAAATTGTTCAGCAGTTGAGGGTATTGTCTAAGACGCTCTATTGCATCTTCAAAATCTTGTCCTTCATAGGGTGCTATATCTTTATAATCGTCTTCCATTTTCTAATCCTCATAATCCTTATAAAAAAGTTTTTCAAAAACTAAGTTTATAAATAACAACGTGCATATTTGCAAAGTACATTTGTCAAAACTTTCTTGAATTTTGATTATAACAAATGAATTAGCAAATCGCAATTAAAGAGGGAAGAGCCATGAAAGCAAAGTAAAAGTTTGTGAAATCCAAATAAAAAGCCCTTAATTTTGCCTTTTACAGCATTTTGCTATAATAAAATTTGACTTATGCGCAATCTACTGGTAGAATAAAAAATAAGTGAAATAACTGGTAAAAACAAAGCTTTGTGAGGTTTTGCAAAAATCTCATAAAAACAAAAGAAGGAGAAAATGATGCTTATTCTTATTTCTGATGCTTTTGACGCATCCCTTGAATCCAAACTACAGCAGTTTGGTGAAGTTACAACAGACAAATCTAGAGCTCCAGAGGCTCATGTTATTCTCGTAAGAGCAAAAACAATTTGTGACAAGGCTTACATTGATGCAGCAAAGAATGCAAAACTCATCATTCGTGGTGGAGTTGGAATAGACAATATTGATAAAGCTTATGCTGAATCTAAAGGAATTATTGTTCGCAATACACCAAAGGCAAGTTCTATAGCTGTAGCAGAGTTAACATTTGCATTAATGCTTGCAGCTCCAAACAACATTATTACATATCATAATGGAATGAAAAATGGTGAGTGGCTCAAAAATATCAAGAGAACAGAGCTTTATGGAAAAACTTTGGGACTTCTTGGAATTGGAAACATTGCAACAAAGGTTGCTGAAAGAGCAAAAGCATTTGGCATGAACGTTGTTGCTTATGACAAATATGTTTCATCTTCTGCAGTAGCAACACTGGTTCCAAGTGTTGAAGATGCTGTAAAAGATGCAGATTACATTTCAATTCACATGCCTTTGACAGATGAAACTAGAGACATGTTCAATGCAGACCTTTTTGCAAAGATGACACATAAACCTGTAATCATTAATGCTGCAAGAGGTGCAATTGTTAATGCTAATGATATGGTAAAAGCTCTTGATGATGGACAAGTTACTTGCTATTGTGCAGATGTCTATCCATCAGACCCACCAAGTCCAGATTATCCACTTCTTAAGTCTGACAAAGTCATTCTTACACCACACGTTGGTGCTAACAGCAAAGAAAATCTCTTAAGAATTGGAGATGAGATTGTTGCAACTATCAAAGACCTTAAAGATAATGGTAAAATTTGATGAAATTAGATGAAACCAATAAGGCTATAATCAAAGAACTCAGTAATGGGAGAAAAGCATTCAGTGCTATAGCTGAAAATATTGGAATTACAGAGAACACTGTCCGCGCTAGAGTAAACAAACTAATAGAGGATGGAGTTCTCCAAATTTCAGGGCTTATAGACCCAGAATACGTACCTGAAATGCAGGTTGTAATCATGGGAATAAAACTGAGTACGCTAGATCTTGAGAGTAAGGCAAAAGAATTTCTTGCTCTCAAGGGCGTTATGTCTGTTGTTGTTGTCACTGGAAGATACGATTTAATAGTACACCTTGCAACAGGAACTTCTGGAGATAATAGCCTGCTTAACTTCTTCAAAAATGAATTAAGCAAAATTAAAGGAGTATCTGATGTGGAGACTTTTGTTGTGTATCAGTCCCACGATTACAGAGTTCCTTATATAATCTAGTTCTAGAGGTTTTTGCAAATGCAGTTTTGCAAAAGCAGTTTTGCAAAAACCTCTCTATTTGTATTTATAATAGAGCTAATGGAACGAAATATTAAAACTCAAGCAATAGTGGTTAGAACCTCAAAATATGGAGAACTTCACAAGATAGTCACTCTTATAAGCCCTCAACTAGGAC
>CAVDPO010000029.1:0-2975 GCA_963610855.1 Segatella copri | reverse complement strand
AAATTCCAAGAACTTCATAATAATCCCTTTTATTAGCCACAATTTTACCCTGCACAAATTAAGTACAAAATCTAATATAACAAAAAAAAGATAAACAGTACAATAAAATAGCCGGTCAAAGACCGGCCATATACCATTTCACTTAAAAGAGGTCTTTTCAAAACCTCCATGTTATTAGATTTCTTAGTTGACAACCTCGTAATCAGCATCTGAAGCACCAGCTGTATTAGGTCCATTAGATGCGCCGGCTCCTGGTTGTGCTCCGCCAGAGCTTGCTCCTGCATCAGGTCCTTCTTGATGGCCCTGAGGATTTGCATTCTTATACATCTCTTCAGCAATCTTGTAAGAAGCAGTCTGTAAAGAGTCTGTCTTTGCTTTAATTTCATCAACAGATGCACTCTGGTTTGCAAGAACACTCTTAAGATCAGAAAGAGCTGACTCAACATTAGCTTTGTCTTGAGCGCTTACCTTGTCGCCATAGTCTTTGAGAGCCTTCTCTGTCTGGTACACAAGGCTGTCTGCTGTATTACGAGCATCAATTCTCTCACGCTCTTTTTTGTCTTCTTCTGCGTGCATTTCAGCATCTTTGACCATTTTCTCAATTTCGCTTTCATCAAGCCCGCTTGAGCTTTGGATTTGAATGCTCTGCTCTTTGCCAGTTCCAAGATCCTTTGCAGAAACATGTACTATGCCGTTAGCATCAATATCAAATGTAACTTCAATTTGTGGAACTCCTCTTGGAGCTGCAGGAATGCCAACAAGGTCAAATGTTCCAAGTGTTCTGTTCTGTGATGCCATCTCACGCTCGCCTTGAAGAACATGAATACTTACAGCAGTTTGTCCATCTGCAGCTGTTGAGAAAACTTGGCTCTTTCTTGTAGGAATAGTAGTGTTTCTCTCAATGAGCTTTGTTGTAACTCCACCAAGAGTTTCAATTCCAAGCGAAAGAGGTGTTACATCCAAAAGAAGAACATCTTTAACTGAACCACCAAGAATACCACCTTGAATAGCAGCACCCATAGCAACAACTTCATCTGGGTTTACACCCTTATGAGGCTCTTTTCCAAACAGCTCTTTAACAACAGCTTGAACTTTTGGAACACGGGTTGAACCACCAACCAAGATAACTTGGTCAATGTCATTTGCTGTAAGACCTGCGTCCCTTAATGCGTTTCTGCATGGAACTTTTGTTCTTTCAATAAGGTCATCAACCATTTGCTCAAAAGCAGCTCTTGTGAGTGTCATTTGAAGATGCTTTGGACCTGTTGCATCGGCAGAAATAAACGGCAAGTTAATGTCTGTAGAAGTAGAGTTAGAAAGCTCAATCTTAGCTTTTTCAGCAGCTTCCTTAAGTCTTTGCAATGCCATCTTGTCTTTTGAGAGGTCAATGCCAGTATCTTTCTTAAAGCTGTCTACCATCCACTCAATTATTCTTTGGTCAAAGTTATCGCCACCAAGGTGTGTATCACCGTTTGTAGACTTAACTTCAAATACGCCGTCGCCCAATTCAAGAATAGAGATATCAAATGTACCACCGCCAAGGTCGTATACAGCAATCTTTTCATCCTTAGAAGAATCCTTGCCAAAACCGTATGCCAAAGCCGCTGCTGTAGGCTCGTTGACAATTCTCTTGACCTCAAGTCCAGCAATCTTTCCGGCATCCTTTGTAGCCTGACGCTGTGCATCGTTAAAGTATGCAGGAACTGTAATGACAGCTTCTGTAACTGGTTCGCCAAGGTAATCTTCTGCAGTCTTCTTCATTTTTTGAAGAATTCTAGCAGAAATCTCTTCTGGACTATAATCTTTATCCCTAATAACAACTTTAATTGTATCATTTGGGCCTGCTACTACTTTGTAAGGAATCATAGAAAGCTCATCTGGAACTTCCTTGTATTTTCTTCCCATGAAACGTTTAATAGAGAACACTGTGTTCTCTGCATTTGTAACAATTTGGTTCTTTGCAGGTTGACCAACAAGGCAGTCTCCCTTTGCTGTAAAACCAACAATTGAAGGAGTTGTTCTTTGTCCTTCAGAGTTTGCCATAACTACTGGCTCAGAACCTTCCATAACAGCAACACAGCTGTTAGTAGTTCCTAAATCAATTCCAATTATCTTTCCCATAATATTTATACTCCCTAAAAGATGAGTGTATTTTTTATTTCACAGCTAATTTACAAAACACCGTTTGTTTCGTCAAATTTATTAACAGTTTTTCAAAAAGCTCTCTAAAATTGTCTTTCCAGCTTTATTCTGGCTTGCCAATTCTAACTTTTGACGGTCTTAAAATTCTGTCATGAAGAGTGTAGCCCTTAAGAAAATCTTCAAGGACTGTTTCATTTTCAAGATTGTTATCAACAGTAACCATGCAAGCTTCATGCATTTGTGGATCAAACTCTTTCCCAACAGAGTCTATTACTTTAAGCCCCCAGTTTTTATCTAAGTTTGACATAAGCTGGCTTTGTGCCATTTCAATACCTTGAACAAGGTTTGCAACATCTCCACCAGTTTTTGCAGCACTTAATGCACGATCTAAATTATCAAGGAACGGCAAAATGTCTTCAATGAGTTTTGTATTAGCAAATTGCACAGCTTCTTCTTTATCTCTAACAAGCCTCTTTCTATAGTTCTCAAGTTCTGCTTGTCTTCTTGCCATTTGGTCTTTGAGAGAAGCATTTTCAGCTTTTAACTCTTCCACTTTTGCATTTAATACAAAAATTTCGTCTTCTTTCTTCTCTTCTTGAGTTTTTTCTTGAGAAACAGTCTTTTCTTGAGAGTTTGCACCCTGTTCTTGGTCTCCTAAAACTTCCTCTTTATCACAAATCTCGTTTTTCTCAATATTTAATTTATTGTTTTTCATAATTCCTTCTCTCATGGGTTTGTTATGAAGTTTTTACAAAAACCTCTTACTCTAACAAAAGCAAAATAACTTTATAAAAGTCTATCGTCAAGTTTACTTGTCATCCTCATCATCAAAC
>CAVDPO010000028.1:0-9457 GCA_963610855.1 Segatella copri | reverse complement strand
GCGTTGCAGTGGGGGCGGAGCAGTATATCAAGATTTAGGAAATATTTGTTTTACTATAATTACGCCATTAGAATGCAGCAATAAAGTCCGCAATTTTTCTATTGTACTCAACGCTTTGAAAAGGATGGGCATTGATGCTTCTTTGAGTGGACGAAACGACATAATAGTAAATGAAAAGAAAGTATCAGGAAGTGCTTTTCAAACGACTGGAGGGCGTTTTTGTCATCATGGAACTATGCTTGTTTCTACAAATCTTTTGAAGTTATCTAGCTACCTAACGCCAAACAAACATAAACTAGAAAGCCATGGAGTGAAGTCTGTGCAATCTAGAGTTGCAAATTTAAGTGAGTTCTACCCGCAAGCGACTATTGAAGAATTTGCTCTTTGTCTGCAAAGATGTTTTTCTGAAGAATTTGGAACCCAAAAGAACATTTTGCAATCAAAAGGTCTTGAGACACTAGAAAATAAGGCATCAAAACAATGTCCTATAACGCTTATTAGTAAAGAACAAATTGAAGAAATCCCTGCTTTAGGGCCATCATTCGAAAAATTTTCAAGTAAAGAATGGAATTTTGGAAGATCTCCAACTTTTACCAATAAACTGTCTGGTAGGATTGATACTGGGTCATTTACTTTTTACGTGGTTGTAAAGAAAGGACAAATAACAAGTGCCTCTATTGCAAGTGACACATTGGAAATTGAACAAATAGGAGAACTTGAAAAAGAAATTTTGGGTTTGCCTTATGATGCTTTAGAAATAAGAAAAAAAGCCAATGCTACAAAAGATATTTTTATATCTAAAGCATTGGCTCTTCTTGCAAAACTGCTAGAGCAAGACTAGAGCAAGATTAATTGAACAACATTTCAAAAGACAAAATCATCGGTCTTAAAGATGGTCTTAGAAACGGTCTTAGAAAAGAATGAAACCTCTCTAAGCAAAGAAATTAGAAGTCGTCTTGGTTGTCATCAGAATACTCGTCGTCATAGTAGAAGCCGTCTTCCATTAAGTCGTCTTCTTCGTCTTCGCTTTCATCTTCATCATCTTGATAATCGTAATCTTCGTAGTCGCTTACATCCGGGGCATCATATTCGTCCTCGAAATCTTCGTCCTCGTCAAAATCGTCTTCATCCTCATCAAAATCATCTTCTTCGAGAGTGTCATCATCACCGAACAAATCATCGTCCCAATCAGACATTGCAACCTCCAGTTGTTGAAAGAATAATTGCTTAATTGTGCCATGTCAATTGAGACTTTTACTGTTTAAGTGTTATACTTCGTTTTGCAGAGGTTTTTACATGTGCAAGAGCTTTTGGTAAAACAAACTTTTAGAAGATTAGTTTTGCAAAAAAATTCGCAAGAGCCTTTGTAGGTATTAATAGGCCTTAAACTTTGAAAAACCAAAGAGGGGTTTTATAATGAAAGTAAGAAATGATGCTAACAGTAAAGTTAGGAATGTATTGTTTGTAGTATTCTTTTCTATTCTTGCTCTATTTATGGTCTCCAGTTGCTCTACGACTGTGGCACTTAGAACACTCGTTCCTGCTGAGGTAAATGTAAGTGGGTATAAAACAATTGCTGTCCAATCCACCCAATACAATTATTCACCAGCAAGTATTCTTTGGAGAAACTTTTTCATTCCAATTAGAGGAAGCGTTGATGATGTTTATTTGAAAGATTTAACAAAATTTACTCTCTTTGACAGCACAACACCAACCAAAGTTTCTTCTTATGCATCAGAAAAACTTGTAAAAGCAATTGATAAAGGGTTTTTCAATATAAAATCTCCAACTCTTACAGACTCTCTCATTACTGTTGGTAAGAGCACGGGCTCTGTTAGACAAACACTAGTTAACAACAATGTAGATGCTCTTTTGACTTCAAGTATTAACTATATGGAATATGATGAATACATATACTGTGAGCCTATCTACTCAACAAGCTCAAGCACTTCCACAGGTTCGAGCGACACTTCCAGTACTTCTAGCACGTCATCTACAAGTTCAACTTCATTCACAACTTCGTCAGCTGACAATTCCCAAACAATTTCAGGATATCGCTTCTATCTGTATCAAAATGCAGCAATAAGTCTCACGTATTCTGTGGTTGACGTAGAAGACAACGTGATTATTGGAAATGACACGCTTACATCTTCAACTGGTCCAATTATAACTCAAATTGGACATACCGATTCTTCAATGGCTTTCGTTTCTGATGTGTCTTATTTTGAATATGATAGCGCCACAGACTTATTTGATTACCTCATAGATGGGTTTGTATCTACAATTACTAAAAAGCTTACACCTCACTACGAGACAGCATATTTTGATTTTATGTCAAACAAGCCAAAAGTTAATTCCTTAAAAGAAGCATATAGCCTAACAGACAAAGGTAATTACAGAACAGCATTAGATCTTTTTGTAGCAGAATACAATAAGTCTGGACATGTGGCAGCTGGCTACAATGCAGCAATTTTGTATTATGCATTAGGTCAATATGATGATGCTCTTAATATGGCTTATGATGTCTATAATAAGAGTGGTAATTCAAGAGCTTTAGAACTGTATTACGATCTAAAGAGGGCAAGAGAAAATCAACTAGCTGCTGTAGAACAAATAGAGAGTAGTCAAAAATCAAAGCCTTCAAGTGGTGAACTTATTGGTTTTTGATGTCTTATAATGTCCCATATTTGAAGAAAAGTTAATTTTTTTCACAAAACATGTAATTGGAGCCATCGTTTTTTCAAACGATGGCTTTTCGTTATTAATACTTTTATTTTTGTTGGTTTTCAAGTAAACTTAAAGCATTGTTGTGCCTTTTTATGGCAAAGGAGGCCTTTGTGCTTATAGATATTACTGTAGCAAATTTTAGGTCAATCAAGGAACCTCAAACCATCTCGTTTGCTGCCTTGAAAGATAAGAGACTTGATAAGTCTATGGTTGAGATTGTATCTGACAAACTTAAAGTTTTAAGAACAGTTGCTGTTGTAGGTCCAAACGGAGTTGGAAAAAGTACTATTGTAAGAGCAATTGAGGCTGTATATGGCATTGTTGATGATACTTACAATGATGAAAATCCTCTCAAAAGATATCTTGCTGGTTCAATTTTTGCTTACAATGAAGTAAAAAATCAGCCTGCTGAGTTTACCTTTAGAATGTTACTTAAAGAGGCAACAAAGGACGAAAAAGAAGTCATTGCTACATACACTCTCAAAGCAGACACAGACCATATTTGGGAAGAAAGTCTTTATTACAACTTTGGCTCTTCTAAAAAACTAATGTTTGAAAGAGTTGCTATTTCAGGTCTTGATGCAGAGACAACTTACAAAGTACGTTGGGGTAAGTTGTATAGGGGAGATAAAAAACGCAGTGAAAAAGCGGTTGATTCAAAACATTCTTACCTTAAATATGCTGCCCTTAAAGGTGGAGAAACTTGTTCAGAAGTCTATTCTTGGTTTGAGAATACTCTAGACTTACTCCCAATGGGTGTAGGAAGTGCATCTGAAAAGTATATTGCTTCAATGTTAAATCAACATGCATCTTGGAAACAGCAGCTTATAAACTTCTTCTGGAGCATGGATATTACAGACATTCGTGACATAAGAATAGGTTTGAACAAAGACGGAAAGTTTGTTGAGTCAAATGACGGTGATATGGTTGTTTTTGTTCACTCAAATACAAAAGCTGCAATGTTTAGCCCTTATGGAAAAGAAAGTCTTTCTATGAAACGTTTATCTCTCTTGGCACTTGCATTCTTTGAAGCTTTTACAAAAGACAAAGTTCTTGTTGTTGATGACTATGGCATGTTCCTTCATCCAGAAGTAATCAAATATTTAACAAGTGTTTTCACAAGTGGTTGCAAACGTGCAAGTCAGCTTATTGTTTTTGATTGCAATCCTACACTTCTTGAAGATGGACTTCTTAGAAGAGATGGAATTTACTTTGCAGAAAAGGACAGTGTTGGCTCTACTATTTATTATCCTCTTAGTGATTTCAAACTTGGTTCTAGTTCTAAGACACGTGCCATGTATGAGAGCGGAGCATTTGGTGCTCTTCCAATCACTAGCGAATTTCGCTTTGTAAATGAGGAGGCATGAAGATGATGCGCAAAAGAAATCCTATTTCACCAAAAAGTACAATGTTAATTGTAACTTCAAACCCAACTCTTGCTGTGTATTTTTCAAGAGTAAGAAAGGACTGTAGGTACGTAAGTCTTACTGTTGAGTATAAAAAAGCTGACAGCTTAGAAGATTTAATAAAGATTTCTGCAAAAAGAAGAATTGCAGGGAAGTATTCCAGCTCTTGGGCAGTATTCTCTTTCAAAGATTTTGACCTTAAAGCAAAAGATGTTATAGCAATGGAAGACTTTGCAAAAACCAAGAAAGTGAAACTTGGTTGGGTAAATCCAAATCTAAGTCTTTGGTTCTATTTGCATCTAAAGCCAATTAATGTATATGTTGATGATGCTACTTCGTTTGAACAAGCAATTGCAAAAGTTTTCCCAGGATATGAAGAAACTGAAGCTTATATGACAAATGAAGGCAAAGACATTCATCTTCATTTGTTCTCATCTTTTAGCACTGCTGTGGTCAATGCAAGTTCTTATAACAAGCTTGCAGAAAAAACAACAGGACTTATTGCAACAAGTTTCCCTTTATTGTATGAAGACATAAAGGAAGTTTGTGGAGAAGCAGATCTCTCGCATAACCAAAAACTTCTTTCTAAATAATTATGTAATAAAAATTCTAGGGGTTTTGCTATACAAATAGAAAAACCTCTAGAAGAAAATGAAAGGGAGAGAGAATGGGCGGCCTCGTATTGTTTACCTATACCGTCTCTATAGCTGTATCGTGCATGGCTTTGGCTTTAGCTACTGCTGCACGAATATTTAGAAAAGACCCATGGAGTGGGTACTACGTAGTATTCCAAAGTTGTCTTATTGGTATTATGGGTGTAGGGCTAGCTCGAGGACTTTCTCTCTTCTTTATGCCTGCCAAAGTGTATGCAATTTTTAGTTTTATATTTTCAACACTCTTGCATGCTGCTATGGGCTTTGTAATTGTTTTTATCCCATATTTTTTAAGTTGGGTAATTGCAAAACCTTGGAGACGTAGGCAGTGGGTTTCTTTCTACACGCTAGCTATTGTTTATTTTGGTATAGGATTGGCTTCTCTTATAGTTGCAACTGGCTCGTTTTTCTTTTGGGTATCTGTAGGACAAACTATTATCTTTCTTACGATGTACATATTTTGCATTGTTACTTTGTGGACTAATATTCCAAGTATTGAGAGCAAAGAGGCTAGAGGTGTGTGTTTGTCTGTAAATATAACAAGTCTTTCTCTTATACCTTTGTGTTTTCTTTCTTTGTTTTTCTCTTCAATTAAAGAAATGAGTTACCCAATATATGTTCTTGCATTTTCCATTATTATGATGGTTTATTATTACAATCGGTTTAATATTGATGTAGAAAAAGAGAAAAAACATGCAACTTTAAGTTTTGAAAGCCTTACGCAATACAGTATTACAGAGCGTGAATTTTCTGTTATTGAGCTTATTTGCGAGGGGCTTACTAATAAAGAAATTGCAAGAGAGTTATCAATATCGGTTAATACTGTTAATAACCATGTTGCCAATATTTTTGACAAAATGAATGTTCGCTCTAGAATTGACCTTTTGAAACAGCTTCAAGAAGGCCCTTGGGCATAAATTAGATGTAAATTAGATATAAATTAGCCATCAATTATAACCTTTTGAATAGACCTTCATTCCCATTGAAAGAAACACAATTTTCATGTAAAACACTATAAAGAGTACGGAAGTAAAAATATGGAAGTAAGAGTAAGATACGCACCATCCCCAACGGGATTACAGCACATTGGAGGGGTTAGAACAGCCCTGTTCAATTATTTTTTTGCTCGTTCAAGTGGCGGGAAATTCATACTTAGAGTAGAAGACACAGATCGTGAACGTTATAGTGATGAATCTTTGCAAGATTTGTATGATACACTTGACTGGCTTGGAATAAAATGGGATGAAGGGCCTATTGTAGGAGGCCCATACGGACCGTATGTCCAAAGCGAAAGAACAGCGCTTTATCAAGAATATGCAAAAAAGCTTGTTGATATGGGAAAAGCATATTATTGCTATTGTACGCCTGAACGACTTGAAAAATTAAGAGAAAAACAAATTGAGGAAAAAAGCCCTGTCCAAGGCTATGACGGTCATTGTCGTAATTTGACAGAAGAGCAAAGAAAAGAATTAGAAGCTCAAGGGCTTAAGCCAGTAATAAGACTCAAAGTTCCCAAAGAGGGTAGCACAACTTTTCATGATGTCCTAATGGGAGATATTACAAGAGAAAACAAAGATGTAAGCCCAGATCCAGTACTTCTTAAAAGTGATGGATTTCCAACTTACCATCTTGCAAATGTAATTGATGACCATTTAATGGGTGTAACTCACATAATGAGGGCACAAGAGTGGATACCGTCTGGTCCATTACATGTTCTTCTTTATGAAGCTTTTGGATGGGAAGTCCCAACATACTGCCATCTTCCAATGGTTATGGGAAGTGACGGTCACAAGCTCTCTAAACGTCATGGCTCAACAAGTGTAAGAGACTTTAGACAAAAAGGATACTTGCCAGAGGCACTTCTTAACTACGTAAGCCTAGTAGGTTGGTCTTATGACGGAGAAAAAGAGTTCTTTACTCGAGAGGAACTTGAAAAGTGTTTCTCTCTTGAAAAGATAAACAAAGCACCTGGTGTATTTGACTACCAAAAACTTGATTGGTTTAACGCGCAGTACATAAGACAAAAAACAGACAGCGAACTTGCCAATTTGCTTTTGCCTTATCTTGAAAATGCCGGGCGCATTGACAAAACAGGGTATGACAGACTTCTTGCATTCGTACCGGGTGTTCGTGATAGGCTTACACTTCTTTCTGACATTGTTGGTATGACAGACTTCATGGATGACCACGGCAACCCTTCTTGTGAAATGCTCATTCCAAAGAAAATGGACGGGATAACTACACTTGGTGCACTTAAAGCTGTACGAGACGTAGTAAAAGAGGACCTCTCAAAAAGCAAGACCGATATCGATATGCAAAACGACTTATGTGAACTTGCTCAAAAGCTTGGGATAAAGAATGCAGGAGTTTTTAACCCTCTAAGAGCTGCAGTTACGGGCTTACAAGTAAGCCCACCGCCTTTTAGTTGTATTCATCTTTTGGGAGAAGAAGAATCTTTTAGGCGAATAGATAGAGCTATTGAAGTTTTAACAAAAGAGGTAGAGAAAAATGGCTGAAGAAAAAGATGAGAAAGCTACAGTAACAATGGATAAAATAGTATCTCTTTGTAGAAGAAGAGGATTTATCTTCCAAAGTAGTGAAATCTACGGAGGTCTTAATGGTGCATACGACTACGGTCCATTAGGAGTTCAGCTTAAGAACAACATAAGAGACTTGTGGTGGAAAGAAATGACACAGCTTCATGACAGCATAGTTGGACTTGATGCTTCAATTCTTATGCACCCAAGAGTGTGGGAAGCAAGTGGACACGTTAGTAATTTTACAGACCCAATGGTTGACTGTAAGCAGTGTAAAAGCCGTTTTAGAGCAGACCAAATTGATTTGGACGGTCCATGTCCTGTTTGCGGAAGCAAAGGAACATTTACAGCTCCAAGAAACTTTAACCTTATGTTTGCAACTCACATTGGACCAGATGTAGATGCAGCTTCTACAATTTACTTAAGGCCTGAAACAGCTCAAGGAATATACACAGAGTTCAAGAATGTAGTTCAATCTTCTCGTGTAAAAATTCCTTTTGGAATTGCACAAGTTGGAAAGAGTTTTAGAAATGAAATAACAACAAAGAATTTTATATTCCGCTCTTGTGAATTTGAGCAAATGGAAATGCAGTTCTTCTGCAAACCTGGTACTGATGAAAAATGGTTCCCGTACTGGAGAGAGCAAAGAATGAATTTCTATATCAATAAGATTGGTATTGTTCCAGAGCATTTAAGATGGCACCAACATGGACCAGATGAGCTTGCTTTCTATGCAAAAGATGCGTATGACATTCAGTTCCTCTTCCCAATGGGATGGCAAGAGCTTGAGGGTATTCATAGTAGAACAGACTACGATTTGACACAGCATCAAAAATTCTCAGGAAAAGATTTAACATACTTAGATCCAGAGACAAATGAGAAATATGTCCCTTATGTAGTAGAGACTTCAGCAGGTCTTACAAGAAATGTTCTTATGGCATTATCTGACGCTTACGACGAAGAGACTCTTGAAGATGGAGATGTTAGAACAGTTTTACATTTCCATCCAAATGTAGCACCTGTTACTGTTGCTGTATTGCCACTTGTCAAGAAAGACGGTATTGGCGAGTATGCAAGTAATCTTGAGCATGAACTTAGAGAAGATTTTGTAACATTCTTTGATCAAAGCGGAGCCATTGGTCGCCGTTACAGAAGAATGGATGAAATTGGAACTCCGTATTGCGTAACAGTTGACTATGACACATTAAAAGATCACACAGTTACACTTCGCTTACGTGATTCAATGGAGCAGGTGAGAGTTCCAGTTTCAGAACTTGTTGCTGAGATTAAAAAAGCTACAAAACAGTATAAAAGAGTATAAAAAGGGGTATTGGTATGAATAAAGCGTTGCAGGTTCTAATTGATAGAGGCTTTGTAAAAGATTGTACAAATTTGGAAGGTCTTTCAAATCTAATGGATAAAGGACCTGTCACATTTTATTGTGGCACAGACCCAACAGGGCCATCTCTTCATGTAGGACACATAGTTCCTTTTTTTGCTATGCATCATTTGCAGGAGCATGGTCATAAACCAATAGCACTTGTAGGTGGCGGAACAGGTCTTATTGGAGACCCATCTGGTAAAACAGAGATGCGCAAAATTCTTCCAGCATCGCAAATTGAAGAGAATGCGAAAAATATTGCAAAACAGCTTTCCAAAGTTGTCAATTTTGATGAAGTACCACCTAAGGGCTATGGTAAAGGCATTATCGTTAACAATGCAGACTGGCTTGTTGGTCTAAATTACATTGAATTTTTAAGAGATGTAGGTAAGTACTTTTCAGTAAACCGCATGTTAACTTTTGAGGGTGTAAAGCAAAGACTTGAAAGGGGGCTTTCTTTTATCGAGTTTAACTATCAGCTTTTGCAATCTTATGATTATTACATGCTATACAAAAATTATGGCAATATGCTTCAAATTGGTGGCGCAGACCAATGGGGCAACATTGTAGCTGGTATAGACTTAATCCAAAGAATGGGCGGACCTGAATGCTATGGCTTAACATTTAACCTCATAATGAGAGCAGACGGCAAAAAAATGGGGAAAAGCGAGCAGGGAGCTGTATTCCTTGACCCATCTCTATACTCACCATACAATTTTTACCAATATTGGAGAAACATAGCAGATGCCGATG
>CAVDPO010000027.1:0-2386 GCA_963610855.1 Segatella copri | reverse complement strand
GTTTTACTTCATCAACACTGTTTTGCGAAACATGCGCGGTTCCAACGAGGACTATTTCATCACCATTATCTAAAAAAATCTTATTTATAGTATCGCTTACTTTTTCAACATTCATGGAACACAATATACAACAAAAAGAATATATCTTCTATTGGTCGCCACTTATTCTTGCTATAATTTATTCTTACTATAATATTCTTACTATAATAATTTGAAGACCGATATTTCTTTGGATATAATTAGTGGTCATGGAAAAAAGAGAGCTTGATGGTTTTGTTTATTTTCTCAGCAGAAGAAAAGGTCAAAGACGTTTAGGTCTTCGTATTGACGATAAAGGTTTTATAAAAGTAAGCGCTCCTTACTATGCGTCTTATTCACAAATTGAGTCTTTTGTTTCTTCTCATTCTCAATGGATAGTTCAACATCAAAAAAACGTACCCGTTCACACTTATGAAACAGGAGATAAGATTGCATTGTTAGGACAGCAAAAAACACTACTTGTTTTAGACTTGCCGCGGGGTGAATACGGAGGCAAAAAGAGCAAAACAATGTCCTATTACAAGGTAAATGATGAAGAAATTGTCGTGTATGCGAAGAATAAGGATATTTGTCTTGTAAAAAAAGAAATCAAGAAAATGTATGTAGACACGGTTGCAAATATCCTTTCAAGCCGGGTTGTGTTTTGGGCGGGAGAGGTTGGCGTTGAAGTTCCGTACTGTGGCATAAACAGAGCAAAGACAAAATGGGGTTTGTGTTATCCTCCTCAAAAAAGACTTTATTTGAGTTATATGTGTGCGGTTTTGCCGTATGATTTAATTGATATGATAGTCTTACATGAGGTGTGTCATTTGAAAATTTCTGGTCATGGAGAGCCTTTTTGGAGTTTAATGAAAAAAGTTATGCCAGATTTGGAAGAAAGAAAAACCCGTCTTAGTCGAATTTCCAAGACGGGTATTGCTCGTAATTTGGTTTGAACTCCTGTTTGAACAAGAGTTTTGCAAGACTTTCAAATTATTCGATTATTGAAAGTAAGTGCTTTAAGAAGTCATAGCTTCTTTTTGCCGAGCTTATTGATAAATGTTCGTTTGTTGAGTGAACATCAAAGAGGTCTGGGCCAATAGAAACGCTGTCCATACCAGGTACAAGACTACTAATTACACCACATTCAAGGCCTGCATGAATTGCTGTGATGGTAGCTTTTCTTCCTGTGTTATCTTCATATGCTTTTGCACAGAATTTTGCAAGTTTTGAGTCTGGATTTGGAGCCCAAGAAGGGTAACCGTCGCCAATTTTGCAATTAAGGCCAAAAGATTCCAATATTGTGTAAATACGATGGACTAAGAAGAGTTTTGCTGAGTCAATATTGCTTCTCACGCTTATTTCTATGTGAAGTTTTCCATTTTCAAGACGTGTAATTGCAAGGTTGTCAGAAGTTTCAACAATTCCAGGGAGAGCCTTGCTCATTGCATATACTCCATGAGGAGTTGCAAACAATGCTTTTGCAATGGTAAGAGAATCTTCTTTTGAGAGACATTTGCAATTTTTAGAACATTGAGTACAGTCTTCAATCTTGTACTCAACTTTAAGATTTGGCTCTTCAAATTTATTTTCGTCTTTTAATATTGCTGTTGTTTTTTCAATTACTTCTTGTGCTTTTGGGCTATCTTCTTTTGATACAAAGATGGAACATTTACAAGATGAAGGAATAACGTTTCTTCTTACACCTCCATCAAAACTCTTGAGAGCAAAGGCGCAACCTGCTTCTTTTAGTGCCATAAGAATTCTTGACATAGCGCTTATAGCATTAAGTCTTTGAAGGTGTATTTCTCCTCCGCTATGGCCTCCTTTGAGACCTTCTATTGATATTTTAATGTCTTTGGAAGATTTTGAGGCCTCGTTTAGTGGATAACTTTGTTCTGCAATAAGGTCTATTCCTCCAGCGCATCCAATATAAATGACTCCTTCTTCTTCACTGTCTAAGTTGATAAGTCTATGACTTTTTATACAAGAGCCATCGAGATTAAAAGCACCATCCATTCCTGTTTCTTCTGAGAATGTGAAGATTGCTTCAAGAGGGCCATGCTTGCAAGAGGAATCTGTAAAAGCTGCCATTGTCATAGCAATTCCAATACCGTTATCAGCACCAAGGCTTGTATCTTTTGCTCTTAAAAAATCTCCATCTATGTATGTTTCTATTGGGTCTTTTGTGAAATCATGTTCACTGTTTGGAACTTTTACACAAACCATGTCCATGTGTCCTTGGAGTGCAACAGATGGTTTATCTTCAAAACCTTTTGAAGCCGGAATTTTTGCAATAATATTTCCTGCTTTGTCTCTTTTTGCTTCAATATTATTTTCTTCTGCCCAGTTTAGGATAAATTGGCGC
>CAVDPO010000026.1:0-5510 GCA_963610855.1 Segatella copri | reverse complement strand
AGTACTGCCACCACTTTGGCTTCGCGCTCTGCAACACAGCATGCTTCGGATGAGCTCCTTACATCTTGTGTGCCATACTAAGCCTCTTTTCTCGAGCCGTACAAGAGTACTGTCTCTCGCTTGAGTCTACGTCTAGCACTACAATCCACTTCGGATGAGCTCCTTACATCATGTGTGCATAGCTTTGTCGCCTGCACCGGTGTCGTACAAGAGTACTGCCACCACTTTGGCTTCGCGCTCTGCAAAAACAGACCGTTTCCGTGCGTCCAGAGCGTCCAGAGAGTCCAGAGCGTCCAGAGCGTCTAGAGCGTCCAGTGAGTCCAGACCGCTTAGAGCGACGCTCCACCTTTGCAAAAGTTTTGGTTTTAACACCACCTATTTTATATTAGAATAATAGAGATGAAACATTAGAGGTAAATGCATGAAAAAGGCTCTCATAACTCTCATAATAATATTGGCCGTAAGTGTTGTCTTACTTTCTTCTTGTACCACAATTAAAACAGAGTTTGTTAGGTCAAAACTGGGTGTCAGTAGAGAAGAAGTTAGTCAACTACAACAAACTATGGACCCTGAAACCACGTTGTCAGAGGGATCGGCCTTAGCGCTATATATGATGAATAAATACATGAATGCAGATGGCACTTTCAAAGGGCAACCAGAGCCAGAGCTAAAAGGGGATCGTGTTGCAGTTTATGTGCAGTTGTCGAATTGCAAATTATGGATTGCCTATCCCAAAAAATGGAAAGAAGATAGTCCAGAGACGTTGCCAATTTTGTTTTACACCCACGGAGGAGCGTACAATAGCGGGAATTATCTCACATATCAGTCTTTTGTTGGCGAACTTTCAGACAGGTTGAATGCTGTGGTTTTCTTTGCAGACTATAGACTTGCACCTGAAAATAAGTTTCCTGCAGGCGTTGAAGATGTGTGGGAATCGTATTGCTACATGCTAGAACATGCCAAAGATTATGGCGCAAATTCAAATAAGGTGGCTATTGTTGGCGATTCAGCTGGCGCAAATTTTGCTGCGGGGCTTTCAATTAGACTAAAAGAAAATGATATGAGCCAGCCATCTTGTGTGGTTTTGATGTACCCTAGTTTGACCGTAAAGGGAGAAATTAAGGCCTCGCATTTGCTATTTGGAGGCTTTGATGGTCGTAAAGTTATGCTCAGTGGCAAACTAATGACCCAAATTATTGACGATTATTTGGAAGATTTAGATGATGCTTACGAGCCATATGCATCCCCACTTCTAATGCTACAAGGTACACTTAAAGTAGATAACTGGGAAAATGTATATGAGAAGGCAGCTGTTGAGGTGGATGGTGACGGCACTTATATTCTTGCGGATCATCTCATTCAAGTTGCTGGGGCCGATACCTTACGCGACGACGGCATCATGTATCACGCTATTCTTACAATCCTGGGCACGAACTCAACTTTGCACACTTACAAGAGCACTATTCACGGCTTTGTTCAATTCTATCAGCTTATTCCAGAGGGCGAACAAGCTCTCAAGGAAGCCTGCACTTACATAAAGGACCACTGGAAATAAGGACATGACGTGAAGAGGCTACCCTAATTTGAAACCTTGAAGACATATCTCTACGTGCCATCATACTTCCAAAATAGACCGATATCCTTGCCCTATCAATCTTACTTTGCAACTAAAGGAAGAAAAAGCATGTTCATAAGAATCAAGTATACTTGCGTTGTACAGTATACTTATGCTTGATATTGTGGGTTAACAATGCTAGTCTCACATAGTAATATTGCAAGTAGCTAAACACTTAAGTATTTGAGCAATATTTGCAAAAGCAAGAGCATTGAAATGGAGATGATGTCATGAGACATGGTTTTATCAAAGTTGCAGCTGCAACGCCTTCTATTAGAGTTGCTGATTGTGCTTACAATGCACAAAAAATCCTTTCACTTGTTAACAAGGCTCATGAAGAGGGTGTTCATCTTTTGGTTTTGCCAGAGCTGTGTATTACTGGTTATACTTGTGGAGATCTCTTCTTTCAACAAGCTCTTATTGAAGAAGCAAAAGAATGTGCTGTTAGGGTGGCATCAAATGTTCCTAGAAACATGGTCGTAGTTTTTGGGTCTCCTGTTGAATTTAGGGGTAAACTTCATAACTGCGCCATCGTTGCATCAAGTGGCAAGATTTTGGGCATTGTCCCAAAAATCAATATTCCAAATTATCAAGAGTTTTATGAACAGCGTTGGTTCACTCCTGCATTGCCAAACGAAGAGCTAGTTGAGTTTGGAGATGATAAAGTTTATATGAGTGGAAAGCTCATTTTTACTTGTAACCAAATTCCTTATTTTAGGCTTGCTTGTGAGGTCTGTGAGGACCTTTGGGTGCCAAACCCGCCTAGCGTAAATCATGCTATAAATGGTGCCACAGTTATTGCAAATATCTCTGCAAGTGATGAGTTTACAGGGAAATCGGACTATAGATTTAATCTTGTTGAAGGCCAGAGCGCAAGACTTGTGTGCGGTTATGTGTATGCCGATGCCGGTGACGGTGAAAGTTCAACTGACCTCGTCTATGTTGGCAATAATATGGTGTGTGAGAATGGAATTTGTCTTGCAAGTCATAGCATGCACCCAAATGAACTTCTTATAACAGAGCTTGATTTGCAACGCCTAGAGCATGAAAGACGCATGCGCAACACTTATGTGACGACCAATGATAAGCAATACCGATACCTTAGTTTTGACATTGAGATAGGTGAAACGTTCCTTACAAGAGCGATTGAAAGACATCCTTTTATTCCTAGCAATGTAAATGACGCTAATAAGAGATTTGAAGAAGTTTTAACGTTGCAGGCTCTTGCGCTAAAGCAAAGAATGGCGCATATAGGGTGTAAGAGTGCTGTTGTGGGGATATCGGGCGGGCTTGATTCTACGTTGGCTTTAATTGTTACGACACGCGCTTTTGATATGATGAATTTGCCTCGTAGTGGTATTGTTGCAATTACTATGCCGTGCTTTGGGACTACTGCTAAGACGCGTAATAATGCAGTTGTTCTTTCTGAAAGATATGGTTGTACAGTTAAGACTATAGATGTATCGGCTGCAGTTTTACAGCATTTTGAAGATATTGGGCAAAATCCAAATGTGTATGATGTAACTTTTGAAAATTCTCAAGCTCGTGAAAGAACTCAAGTTCTTATGGATATTGCTAACAAAAATGGTGCAATTGTAATTGGTACTGGTGATTTATCAGAACTTGCTCTTGGATGGGCTACTTACAACGGCGATCACATGTCTATGTATGCTGTAAATGCATCTGTCCCAAAGACTCTTGTAAGAGAACTTGTGGATTATGTTGCAAGAACTACACAAGATGATGTTCTTTCAAATACTCTCATGGCAATTTTGGAGACTCCAATTAGTCCAGAGCTTATTCCAGGAAGTCAAATTACAGAGGATTTTGTGGGCCCGTATGAACTTCATGATTTTTTCATGTACAATGTTCTTAGGTGGGGAAGTTCTCCGTCAAAGGTGTATAGGTTAGCAAAATACGCTTTTGAGGGCGAATATAGTGATGAGTTTATTCTTAAGTGGCTAAAAGTTTTCTATAAGAGATTTTTTTCTCAACAATTTAAGCGTTCATGTATGCCAGATGGGCCAAAAGTTGGTAGTGTTGCTTTGTCTCCAAGAGGGGACTGGCGCATGCCAAGTGATGCTTGTGTGCGTACTTGGCAAGACGAACTTGAGAAAAACTTACTATAGAATTTTTCTTAAAATCCTTCTTTGTTCACAATACCCTTCCATGTTTTAATCTTTTGAAAAAAATTTTTTCAAAAGATTAAAGTACACGCCGGGAGAGAAATTTGAAAAAAATATTTTGTTTATTTTTTTCAAATTTCTCGACCCTTGCTGTAACTTCTCATAAAAATTTTTGTTTGAGAATGTGACAATACGAGAGGAAAAACAATATTTGCACTTGCAATATAGGGGTTATTCCTTTTAAGATATTCGTTAAGGAGACTTGGAAATGAAAAAAGTTTTTATTTTGCTTGTTTTGGCTATTGCAATCCCTGCTTGCGTATTTGCAGGAAGTGGTGTTTTTGGTCTTTCTGTTGGCGCAACAGCTGCTTATCAAAAACCTATTTTTACTACTGAGGACGGTAAAACTAATGCCGATGTAGATCTTGAAAAACTTAGCATTAGCGATTTTAAGTTTGGTGCTGACGTTGATGTAAAGCTTCTTTTCCTTGATGTTAATGCTAAAGGCTATTATCAACCAGCCGGTGACGATTCCCCAGCATCTATTAATGGTATTGTTTCTGCAAACCTTGCAGTTGACCTTGTAATTGTTCGCTTAAAAGCAGGTCTTGGATATGCATATGGTTATGCAATTGGAACAGAAGACGGTTTTAAGTTTGGAAATAACAAAGTTGACAATTTAGCAAAAGCTAATTTGGATGTTCACGTTGGTGTTGATGTACTTCTTGGAGACCTCATCATTGGTGCTTATGGAACTCTTGGAACCAATACTAATATTGAAGATGGAAACTGGACAGACCTTATCTCTTCTGTTAAAGATAACTGGACAAAAGCTTGTTTTGGTGTTAGCGTTGGTTTCTCACTCATCTAATATTGATAGTTTTAGATTAAATGATAGCTGCATGGTGTTTCCGTGCAGCTTTTTTCTTGATATTATACTGTAAAAGGGTTATTGCGAGGTTTTGATTTGTTTATGCAAAGAATTTTCAAAAATCGTTTTGTAATATGTGTTTGTCTAATGCTCATTTTGGCCATGCCATGTACACTTGCACAAGATATATTCGCTTGGAGCGTTGGAGCTAATATAAGTTACTTGAACGGAACATTCTTGCCTAAAGAGCAAAATGATACAGAAGAGGAAACTAAGTTTAGTTTAGATAATCTTTCAATAGGTCTTGAGACACGCATGAACATTGGCCCTGCAATGCTTACAGCTGTTGGGGACTTGGCTGTTGTTGATCAAACAAATCTCCTTGCATCTGGAATTCTTGCAACAGGTCTTTCTTTTGACTTATTCTCTGTGTTGCGCCTTGGAGCTGCTGTTGGGCCAAGAATTTCATATCTTTATATAGGGTCTTCAAATGCATCGGCAGAAGACAGTAGCGTAGATACTGAAAAAACCTCAAATGGCAAGAATTTCCTTGAAGCTCTTGAGAGTGGAAAATTTAATATTCGTTTTACTTTTGATGTAATTGCAGGTCCTGTTCTCACAATTGGGGCTGCATATGTAGTTCAAACCGATTTCTCAATTTCATCTCCAAACTGGGAAGCTTTTAAGCCCCAAAAAATAGCTTGGAATAAAGGTCAAATTTCACTTTGTGTTCAAATGTTGTTGTTCTAGAGGTCTTGTATGTCAAAAAGTGGTAGAAAAATATCGGGATTTTTTAAGGCAATGTTACTTGCTATCGTAAGTTTCTTTGTAATTTTTTTATTTTTCTCAGATGTTTCTGAAAAACTTTTTGGCACAAGTATTAAAGGCTCTCCAGAAA
>CAVDPO010000025.1:0-3546 GCA_963610855.1 Segatella copri | reverse complement strand
AAGGGTTCAAGGCTATGGGTCTTTCAGATGAAGACATTGCTAAAGGAACTTCAATCACTGTTGAGCAAGTTAAAAATATCTTAAAAAGTTGAGAAAAAGAAAACGTTTTTCAAAAATCTCTTCAAAGTCCAAGTTGTTTAAGAACAGTTATTATATAAGCTCTTTTCTCTCTGCGAGCATACTCCATAACATTGTGACCTTGCCAGTCGCAAATGTTGATATCTGCACCACAAGAAAGAAGTTCTGAGAAAATCCTAGTATTGTCGTTTGCTTGAACTGCCATGATAAGAGGAGTTTCTCCCAGGTAGTTTCTTGCGTTGATATCGGCGCCAGCATCAATAAGAGCCTCTATAACTTTAGGATTTGAGCACTTGTTAGCAGCAAGGTGTAAGGCATTTGACCTATACTTTGGCTCTACAGCATGGATATTTGCACCATCATGAAGCAATGCTTTTAGAACAACCACATGAGTATTATATTGAGAAGCAAGCATTAAGGGGCTCATACCCCAATCGTTTACACTGTTGACATCAGCACCCATTTTAACAAGTTCATGAATCTCTTTAGCTTTCGTTGCAGATACTGCAGCAGAAAGAAGTTTCTTGTTCAACGTCTTTTGCTTATTTGTCATTTCCTACCTTCTTCACTTTTGAAGTTTTGGCAAAACTTCTTTTGCACAAAACCTCTCACAATATACTTTTAGGAAAGTTCATCAAAACATTGCACAATGGAAGCGGCCTTTATTTTTTTGCTCCAGATACTAATTTCTCAAGTGCAGTTTTAATTTTCCTTGGCATAACAAATTATTTCAAAAAATCCCAAACGTGTAAATATTTTTATGCTTTGTCTTTTTTAGTCTTTACAGTATACTTACTCCAAAGGTTTTTGCAAAAAAGGAGGAAATAACATGATTCCACATGATATCATCACGAAAATTCCAAAAGTTGAACTTCATGACCACTTAGATGGAGGGCTTAGACCTGAAACTGTCATTGAACTTGCAAAAAAACGTGATATTTCCATTCCAAGCTATGACCCTAGCGAGCTCAAAAACTGGTTTGAGCAAGGTTGTAAGCTAAAAAGCCTTTCACTGTATTTGGAAACTTTTGCTGTTACGACAGCGGTAATGCAAACTTATGAAGACTTGGTACGCGTTGCTTACGAGGCTGTTTTAGACTGGAAAAAAGAAAACATTGTTTATGGAGAAATTAGATTTGCTCCAATTTTACATACAGAAAAAGGCCTTTCAATGGCAGAGGTCGTTCAAGCTGTCTTAGACGGTATGGAACAAGGAAAAAAAGAAACTGGCGTTCACTATGGTGTTATTCTTTGTGCTATGAGAAATCAAAGCCCTAATGTAAGTCTAGAAGTTGCAAAACTTGCTACGGCCTACAGAGACAGAGGTGTTGTTGGTTTTGACCTTGCCGGAGATGAAAGTGGCTTCCCTCCCAAAAAGCACATTGAAGCTTTCCAATATATTCGCAACAAGAATTTTAACATTACTATCCACGCAGGAGAGGCTTTTGGGCTTGAATCTATTTGGCAAGCCATACAAGTATGTGGTGCTCATAGAATTGGACATGGGACACATCTTGTAGACGATATGAGTCTTGATGGCCTTAGAATTGAGAAGATGGGAGATTTGGCGCACTTCATTCAAGACAAACGTATTCCTCTTGAAATGTGCCTTTCTAGCAACATTGGAACTGGAGCTGCTCAAAGTTTTGGTACACACCCATTTATTGTGTTCTTCCGCAACCACTTTAGAGTTTTCCTTTGCACAGACAACCGGCTTATGAGCAACACTTCTATGACAAAAGAAATGGAAATTGCTTGCGATAATTTTGGTCTTACGCTTAAAGATTTAGAAAGAATTAGTGTAAATGCAATGAAAAGCGCTTTTGTGCACCATGATGAAAAACTTTCAATCATCTATGAAATTATCAAAAAACAGTTTGCTGACCTCAAAAAGGAATTTGGATACTCAGACTGGAATTAGTTTTCTTACAAAAACAACAGTCTTATACTTCTGTGCCCGTCATACCAAACAAAAGAGGTTTGGAAACTTCCAAACCTCTCTCTTTCTTAATCTCTAATTTGCTTATTAGAAACTGTAAACGTAGCCAACTCTTGCAGTATATAATGAAAGATAAAGAGCCAAAGTATATACGTCTTTTCCCACTATAAAGAAATGAGTTTCTGTTTTTTTAGCATTTTCTGCATCAGTATTAGATTTAAATAAAACACCAGCTAAAGGAAGCTCTGTTGCAATATAAATACCACTATGTTTTGCAAAATTAAACTGCACTTTAGCAACAGCATCCAACGCGACAGCTCCAAGCTTCAAACTGTCAACATACGCTCCAGATACTGATGCGCCAACAAGGATGTCAAATTTATCGCCTTTTGTTAAATCATACATTGCAGACACATTGCCCATATAAGCCATCTTAAAAGACTGACCTAAATACTCCATAAAATTGGGTTTGGAAGCTTCTTTTTTGGCTTCTTCTTCCATGCTATTGTATTTCTTCATCTCTTCTGCATAATTTATAATAGCAATATTTGGAAAACCACTATAAAGAGTTCCGCTAAGTTCTAAACGACCAATATCGTAAGAAGCTCCAATATGAGATACTAAATAAGAAGTACCACCATAAACACTCCAAGGGGAACCTTTTGCATCTTCATTTGAAGAAACTTCACTTGTTGCAAAAACAGCAACACAAATAAATAAGACGGCAAGAACTGCCAAGATTTTTTTTGACATAAAAACTCCTCTTTTTCTTTTCCTTTCCCTTATGAAACTGTGAAAGCTCCACGTACAAATGTAAACCAATTATTGACTTAAAAAGTTACAATTCTGAACATGGACCTAAAAAGAGATATTTTTACAAGTTACTTTTGGAAGTATTTTGCAAAACCAATGAGCCTTCTTAAAGAGATTCTTTCCAAATTTTAATGGGGTTAAGTCTAAAGCGCACGAGACAATAAAGCCATGCTACAGCTATACTTGAAAGATGAATTAAATGAGCAACACCGCCTTGTAAACCCATAACTTGGTCAAAAATCTCAAGGGCAATGAAAATCATTACTGCAATTGGCATTCGCATGGGGAGAATGAAGAAGAACAGCACTCTCGCTTGTGGGAACAACACTGCAGAAAGAAATAGTAATGCATAAATTGAACCCGATGCCCCTACAATCACAGCTGATAAAGTCCCTTGTAGTATATAAAAAATGTAACTTATGACACCCCCAAGTATTCCGCAAACAAAATAGAATAACAAAAACTCTCTTGTTCCTACTTCCCTTTCAACTAGCTGTCCAAACATTATGAGCGCTAACATATTAAATAAAAGGTGCGAAAAACTTGAATGTACAAACATGTACGTTACAAATTGCCATACCCAACCCATATTTACACATCCAGGGATAAGAGCCATCCAGTAAATCAAAGGAAGTCCGTTTATCCTTATGTTTGCGTAATTTATTGCCATGTAAACTAATACGTTAATGAGTACTAGGTACATTGAAGCATTTGAA
>CAVDPO010000024.1:0-9170 GCA_963610855.1 Segatella copri | reverse complement strand
TTGTTGCAATATTCAACTCAAGCCTAGTTGCTCCAAAAGTAGATGCACCATAAGAGGCAATAACTCTTGTTTTTAGATTCATAACTTGAGCGGCACAAAGTGTTGCAATGGCAAATCCAGGAAATGAACCACTTGTTCCAACAGCAATTACATCTCCTTCTTCTAGACCTGCCTCTTTGAAGTATTTAACCAAAATAGCCGCACAATTTGGGTTTAGAATTGATCTTTTTGCATCAGCATGTCCTAAAGTCGTTGCTATTTCTGAAAACTCAGGACCAATTAGACCTGTTTTATTAAGGTCCTCTTCTTCAATAGCAATATTGTGTTCCGTAATATAATCTAAGAGGACTTCTTCACAAGATTTCATAAGTTTTGATGCTTCAATTTGAGTATCATAATATGG
The DNA here is from genome assembly GCA_963610855.1 of Segatella copri. Lineage (GTDB taxonomy): Bacteria > Spirochaetota > Spirochaetia > Sphaerochaetales > Sphaerochaetaceae > UBA9732. The sequence goes on along the minus strand of CAVDPO010000024.1, from coordinate 8,767 downwards.
CAAATGTTCATAAGTTTTTGTCATCTCTACAGCAAAAACAGTGCAAAGTAAAACAAAAAAAGCGCAAAACAAGAAGACGGGTCTAATTTTGAGAGAAAATTGCAAAGATTGTGGGGTTTTCTTGGTGACCTTGGTGCCCATTGTGCTCTTTGTGTCCATCAAAAAACTCCTGCATAGTGAAGCAAAGCAATGATGAATGAAATTATCAATAGCATAGAAATAGTCTTAAAAACGCCCTGTTTTACCATGTCATTTGCAACAAGACCCGGCACAACATAGCCAATAATTCTCAAATCTTGGCTTATAAAACTAGTCAAGAAAAGAAGTTCATTGAAAATCCACGCATAAATTATACCCAAAATAACACAACAAGCAAAACGTCTTCTGCCATAGATGAAAATAACTTTATCTAATGCAAGCATTGTGAGCCAAATGAGAATAGCCATAACCAAAGTAGAGACAATTCTCAATGGCTGGTTCAAATAAAATGCCAAATATCCGGCAGAAATAAGACCTCCAGAAGCAAGTCCTAAAAATTCTTGAGCAACAAAACCCAAAATAACACTAAGACAAACAGCACTCTTTAGCATTGAGAGGTCTCCTTTTTATCTTTTTCTAAGCACTCTTTTAAGAGGACCATAGCTTCACCTTTTATATTGCCAAGACCAAGTATAATTTTACAATTTTTTTCTACAAGTCCACAAAGTCCCAACGAAGTATCGTATGCTTCAACTTTTATGGCTTCTTTGCCCTTTATCTTTGCTTTAGATAACCTAGAAGAAAGATATCGCACACACTTTTTCTTGTTATCTCCAATAACCAAAATTCTTTGCAAAGGAAAATTACAAAACAAAGACGCAAAATAGAATAGTCGAAACTCTCTGTCTGCTCTATTGTGATATATAATTGTACAATCTTCACTTGCCCATTTCTCTAAAAGGAGTCTTGCACTTTCCTTGTCGTTAGCTGCAAACCCATTTACAAAAGTCATTCCCATAACATAAAACGGCCCTTTAAGACCAATATCGGGCTTGTAAGATGAAATCCAGCTAAAAATCTCTTCATCTTTTAAGACTTCTCTTTTATCGTGTATGCTACCAATTCCAACAGAATGAAAATCTATGCTCTTAAAGACCTCAAGCGAAAGTTGTGCGTTAATATCGTTATAATCTTGGTTATGGTTTTTATTACAATTATTGACAACAATTGCACAAGGATCATTTTCAAAAATTGAATCAGAAGTATAAAACTTTTGGCCTTTTGAAACAGAAAGACGTAAAACTTCTGCTGTAGAAGAATTTGTCCATCCCATTTGGTCTACATGGTCTACAAAAGCATTGGTTATAACACACACAGTAGGACAGACAAGTTTATTTGCCATAAAACTTTGGCTCTCTGGCCTTACAGCCATACATTCAAGCACAACAGCATCAACATTAAGCTTTCTAGCTAACTTAAAAAAGTTTCGTTGCTCACGTATTAAATTAAAACCTCTTTTTCTTTCTACTGGGGTCTCTATGCCATTTGGATAGATAATTAATGCTTCAGAGCCAGTTGTCTTAGTCAAAGTTTTTACACCATACATAGAAAGACAAGAAGCAAGTTGTCTTGAAACTGTAGTTTTTCCTCTAGTTCCATTTACAAGAATACGTATAGGCACAGAATTAACATTTTTTGAATGAAAATGAGCCTCAAGCACTCCTAAAATGATAAATACAAGAAAAACTGCAACAATTAAAAACACAATTAACACCCAAGAAAAAAGCTTTACACTTAAGTTTTACACCTAGTAGCTATAACGCACAAAAGAATAAAAAACAAGCGGTGAACGTTAAGCCCACCGCTTATCTTATTTGCAAAAGCAAATTTTTAAGGAAATCAAAAACTCGTATGAGTTTTGAAAAACCTATTTACCTTTATTTACACTCAAGCCACTGAGTTCAAGAGAAGAAGGCTGAACACCAATGTGAACAAAGCAACAGTCTCTATGATACCAATGACAATAAGGTAGTTAGAAGTACCCTTACCGGTCTCAGCAAGAGCGTCACAAGCCGATGCCGAACATCTTCCCTGAAGCCATGCAGAAAGACCAATTATTGCTCCACCAAGAACACCTACTGTAAAAGCGATGACATCTGGGATGCCATTGCCAATAGCACTGTTGATGAAGTTCATAAGAAGGAAGCCGTAAATCGTCTGTGTAAGAGGAGCACCGGCAAAACCAACCATCATGAATGCAGCGGGTTTACCGCTAGCATAACACTTCTTCCAACCGCCAACAGCGGACAAAGCAGCACAACCAACGCCACAAGCAGAGCCAAGAGCTGAAAGGAAGAAAGCAGCAACCAAACCAATCATTTTGATAATCATTTCAATAATCTCCTATTATTGATTTTCACTAGAGTTTTTTTGGAAGAACTCAAAACAAAGCCTTTTCAAGTCGTCTTATTGAAGACTTCTTATTCAAGACATGTCTTGAAAAATGTTCTTCAAGCGTTCTTTTTGAACGGTTCGTATGGAATACCGGCCCATTCCATTCCGAGCTGGCCCGAAAATTCCAGAAGATTCAAGCGCATGCCGTGAACCACGACACTGAGCATTCCCATAACAAGGTTAAGACCGTGACCAATGACAAGAATAAGTATTCCTGCTGGCAAAGCCCAACCATGCAGCATGGATTCAACCATTCCATTGAAGCTCTGCGCTATCGCAAGACTGGCCATACCAACCGCAAACAAACGAATATAGCTCATAACGTTTCCAAAAGCACTAATAGTGTTAAGGAATGTTGTGAACGCACCACCAAGACCGGCTTTAAGGCCAGAACCAAAACTTTGTCCAGGTTCTTGAGAACCAAAGACTATTACCACAACTAACCCAATGATTAGAAGTGCAAAAATCATAGAAATATTTACATTTGCACCAATAACAAGCATTAGTATGAGGTAGTAAATGCTGTTAATCATAACAAGCCATGCCAAATCAGCAACAAGAGCAAGACTCTTTTCCTTCCATTTTCTTATTACATTCATAAGACAAGCAAGGGACAGCTGAATTGTTCCAATCATAAAGCAAAACTTCATAACTGTATTTTGTGCTACGTCAGCATCCACTCCAAACTTTTCCGGATAGTTGGCAATTTGTGGAATAACAAACATTCTAAAGAATGGAATGTCCATCGCTTTTTCACTTCCAAGCCAAGTACCAGTCAAAGAGCCCCAAATAATTGTGGCAATACTCATGACATACACAAGCATATTTAAGTTCGTGAGTTTCTTACTCTTGACATGAAGCATGACAGCAATACCCAAGAACACAAGACCGTATGCTGCATCACCAATTATCATTGCAAAGAACAAAGCCAAGAACAAAAGGAACCACATGCTAATGTCATATTCCTTATATCCTGGAACAGTTCCAAGCATTTCAAACACAGGTTGCATCATAGCGGTGATTTTGTTGTATTTAATCTTTGTAGGAACAGGGTCGTCATCACTTGGGTCATCAAATGCATACGCCCAGCAATTCTCTTTTGCAATGCCCCTAAAAGCTTCAACGCTTGCCTCTGGAAGAAATCCCCACAAACAACAAAGTCCATCTTGCTCACTGACAGCGCCACTTACAGACGAATAGACAATGTCATCTGTCGTCTTTAAGGCATAACGGTCATAGCTAGAAATATATGAAGCCGATGCTGCAATGAAACTCTTAAGTTCATGTAACTTAAAACTTACACTAGAAATTTCTTCATCAAGTTGGCTAAGCCCTTTTTGAGGAAGCTCAAAACGAGATGCTGGAAAATCTTCAGCAAGTGGAAGCCCCACTGTAGCAACAACTTTCATTTTGTCTATATCGCTAAGACGAATAAACTTTATATCCTCAGGAATTAAAGACACCTCATTTTTTCCCATTTGGTAGAAAAACAAAGGTACTCCCTCTTTCTCAAGAGTTTTAACTTCAGTTGGATCAAAAGAACCCCATCCTTCAATGGATACTCTTTGATTTTTAAGCTCAAAGAGCTCGTCTTCAGCAACTTTTACATCAGAGACAGCCGTGCAAAGTCTTTCATGCAAAGAGTTAAATTCCTGTCTGCCCAAAATTGGGTTTTGAGAAACTTTAGGCTGTTCTACTAAAACAGAACGCATCTTGTCCAAAGAAGCTAACCGCTCTGTATACTTTGTCTCTGGAACACTTGTCTCAGATATATGAACAACACCAAAATCTCTAATTGCATTAAGCATTTCATTCTTGTGAACAGAAGAGGCTACAATCATGACTTTTTTCATTTTTTCAATCATGTATTATTCCTCCTTGCTCGCAAGCTTCTTTTTTGCAATCTTGCCACGCACAACAGCAGCTGTCTGCTGGTCACCAATATAAATTCCAATCCTACGGATATTTTCCTTAGTCTCTGGAATCTTCACTTTCTCAAAAAGATTAACCCTTTGGCTTGTCGTCCTAAGTTCTTTTTCTAAAAGCGAAACTTGAACCTTTAGAGTAGACATAAGAGCATCTATCTTAGCACTGTCTCTAAGAAGTAGCACAGCCTTATCTACCCAAAGCGGATAACGTTCAACATCATAATCAATGTCTTCAAACGTCAAATCCTTAAAAACAGGTATAACAACACCTGCTATGTTCCCTTCTCCCTTAATAACGGTACTAGGCTTAACAAGGCTGTCAAGCTGGTTTACCGCATCAAAGGAGCTGTTTTCGCCAAAAACACCAATCCAGTCTTGAGCGCCCTTGATAAGTTCATTTTGCTTTTCCTTATACATGTTAAGCTCAGACTCGATTTGACGAATGACCATTTGGAGTTGCTGCTTTTTGAGCTGAAGAGTTGGAAGATAACGCTCATATTGTTTGAGTTGGTCCTTCTGTTTCTTCTGTTCGTTTTTAGTCAGCTTAACTGCCACTTCAAGCCTCCGCCTTCTTTGGCCATCTTTGAGCTATAAGCTCACTTCTAAGACCTGTTTCATTTGGTTCAAAACACTCTGCAAGGATTTCCCATCCAAGATCCAAAGCCTCTTCCAAAGGAATATTTACAGACAAGTCCATGAGTTTAGTTTCAAAAAGATTACCATACTTAAGTAATTTTTCGTCCCATTCACTCATCATAAATCCCATAGATTTCTTCTCCAAGGATTCTTTATAAGCACTGTAAAGCTTAATAAGACCATCCATAAGAGCTCTATGGTCATTTCTTGTACTACTGTTAACATTTTGCTTTAGACGGCTAAGGCTTCCAAATGGTTCAATATGACCATTTTTAAGATAATACTGACCCTCTGTAATGTAACCAGTGTTATCTGGAACTGGGTGAGTAACATCATCACCAGGCATTGTAGTTACAGCCAAAATTGTCAAAGAACCAGCTCCCTCAAAGTCAACTGCCTTCTCATAACGGCTTGCAAGTGAGCTGTAAAGGTCTCCAGGGTAACCTCTATTGGAAGGAACCTGATCCATAGTAATTGCCATTTCTTTGAGAGAGTCTGCAAAGTTTGTCATATCTGTCAAAAGAACAAGAACTTTCTTACCTTCAATAGCAAAACGTTCTGCAACAGCAAGAGCCATATCAGGAATCATCATACACTCAACAGTTGGGTCACTTGCTGTATGAACAAACATGATAGTTCTGCTCATTGCACCACTTTCTTCCAAAGTATCTCTAAAGAACAAGTAGTCATCATACTTAAGACCCATTCCTCCAAGGATAATGAGGTCAACTTCTGCCTGCATAGCAATTCTTGCAAGAAGTTCGTTGTACGGCTCACCACTTACAGAGAAGATAGGAAGCTTTTGAGATTCAACCAAAGTATTGAAAACATCAATCATTGGAATACCAGTTCTAATCATGTTCTTTGGAACAATTCTCTTTGCTGGGTTAACTGAAGGGCCTCCAATTTCAACCATATTTTCTTCAAGCGCTGGACCGTTATCACGAGGACGGCCAGAACCATCAAAAACACGACCAAGAAGATCCTCAGAAAAGCTTACCTTCATTGGAACACCAAGGAATCTAACTTCATCATTTGTGGAAATTCCCTTTGCACCAGCAAAAACCTGAAGGCTAACAAGATCTCCATCCAACTTGATTACGTTAGCAAAGCTTTTTCCAACGACGGCAAGGTCGTTGTACCTTACACCTTGAGCACGAACAGTAATGACGTCGCCCACGATGGATTCTATTTTAGTATAGACCTTGTTCATTTTCACATCTCCTCACAGCAGTTGGACTTTGCACAGTACAAGTCCTTTATTTCTTTCTCATACTGTTCATAGCGAGGGTCTGTAACCGCAACGCTGTTCCAGTCGAGGAACTTTTGTCTTATTTGGTTGAAGAAAGAACGAACATCTCTCTTGTTTTCCAATGCAAAATCTGATGTAAGCACTTTGTACAAGAGGTTAAACTCTTCTTTTTGTCTTTCTGGAAGAACAGCACTGTCTACAGGGTCAAATGAGTTCTGCTGTAGATAAACAGCATCCAAGAGCTCACCCTTTTGGTATACAATGTAATCTTCAACAGAAGTACCCTCTTCTCCAACGACCTTCATCATTTGATTTATTTCGTTACTTCTAAACAAAATACTTCTTGCATTTTCAACTCTTTCTTTATCAATAATTCCATTGTATTTTGACCAAGAATCAAGAGGATGAATTGCTGGGTATTTTCTTGCATCAGAACGCTCACGGCTAAGTCCATGGAAAGCACCAACAACCTTGAGAGTTGCTTGAGTTACAGGCTCCTCAAAGTTTCCACCAGCAGGGCTAACTGTACCACCAATTGTTACAGAACCTGTTGATCCATCATGAAGTCTAACTTTTCCAGCTCTTTCATAGAAAGCAGCAATAACACTTTCAAGGTAAGCTGGGAATGCTTCTTCTCCAGGGATTTCTTCAAGTCTTCCACTCATTTCTCTCATTGCCTGTGCCCAACGGCTTGTTGAGTCAGCAAGAAGAAGAACGTTAAGACCCATTTGTCTGTAATACTCAGCCATTGTAATAGCTGTATAAACCGATGCCTCTCTAGCTGCAACAGGCATTGAAGAAGTATTACAAATGATAATAGTTCTTTCCATAAGTGAACGGCCTGTCTTTGGGTCTATGAGTTCAGGGAACTCTTTAAGAACTTCAACAACCTCACCAGCACGTTCTCCACATGCAGCAATAATTACAATATCAACCTCTGCGTTACGGCTTGTAAGGTGCTGTAAAACAGTTTTTCCTGCACCAAATGGGCCTGGAACACAATACGTACCACCCTTAGCAACAGGGAGGAATGTATCAATTATTCTAATCTTTGTAACAAGAGTTTCATCTGGTCTAAGGCGCTGATCATAACAGCCAACAGCTTTCTTAACCGGCCAGCTAAATACCATAGAAAGCTCTTTTTCTTCGCCTTTAGGGTTTTTAATCTTAGCAACAGTAGCTCTTACATTATAAGGTCCCGCCTCTGCTATTGAAACAACTTGCCAATCAACATCTTCAAATCCAAATGGAACCATTATTTTATGAGTGAACATACCCTCTGGAACAGTTCCAACAGCATCTCCAGGTCTTACAGTGTCACCTACAGCAACACAAGGTGTAAAAAGCCAATCCTTATTAGGAATTGGATCCAAGTAAACACCTCTCTGGAGGAAGAATCCACATTTCTCAGCAAGAGATGGAAGTGGGTTTTGAAGGCCATCATAAATTTGAGTAAGAAGGCCAGGCCCTAGCTCTACACTCATCATCTCGCCTGTAAACTCAACCTTGTCTCCAACTTGTATGCCGTTTGTAATTTCATAAACCTGCATGCTAGCTTTATTACCGTTTATTCTAATGACTTCTCCCTTGAGCTTTGAGTCGCCTACAATTACATAAGCAACTTCGTTCTTGGAAATGGCACCTTCGAATGTTACGGTAACAAGGTTTCCGTTTACACCAGCCACATATCCTGTACTTTTTGTCATAGTATCTCCAATTACTTTAATTAAACCTTTTCAACGTTTATTTCTTCTTTAACTTTGCCAAAGAGCTTTTGGTATTCAGTATTCCCGTTTTCAACATTGAACAAATCCTTTCTTAATAAAATTCTAAGTTCAAGTGCATAACCAAGTACGACATCCTGACTAAAAGCCTTAAAAGCAAGCTTTTTTTCAAGATAATCAAACTTATACTTCATAATTAGAAGCTCTGCGTCCAAAGGATTTTTTGCTGCCATAACAGAGTTGCCAAACTTTGCTGTGTCAAAATCTTCTTGAGAAGTTAAGACAACGTCTTTGCCTAACGCAACTTTACGTCTTGCATTTACAGCATTATTGGCAGTATCGCAAAATTCTTTCCATTCTCTTAGAAAGCGATTTCCTTTGTATTCCCCGTTTGAAATGGCATTTAGAAGTTCCAAATCACTAGAAGGAACTCTCTCTTGAGCATACTCAATGAAAGATTCCCAACTCATTGGAGCCTTGTCGCCAAAACGAAGCATTGGCAAGCTTGAAAGAAAATAGTACCTAGAATCAACAGGCATCTTTACTCCTTCAGAACTTTAATCCGCCAAGAAATGGCTTCAAGAGTTTTGCAATTTCATCATCAGAAAGATCATAGAATCCAGAACCGTCTTTAAGACAAAGTTTTGCACCAGATCCCTTTACAGGTCTCAACTCAAGGCCTTTCTCAATTTCTTTGGCAAGGTCTTGCTTAATTTTATCGTTCACAGCTTTTACTTCTAATACATACTTAGAAGGGTCTTCGCCATTGAGTGCTGCAATGATAACCTTTGACA
>CAVDPO010000023.1:0-2608 GCA_963610855.1 Segatella copri | reverse complement strand
ATTAGAAGTTTTTGTAATACACTCAGGATCCTTTTGGTCAAAAGTAACTTCCATGAATCTAATTCCACCATCATACAAGGCATGTGCAAGAAGCCTTAAATCTTCACCATAAGTCCCACGCACAATTGTAATAATTTTCTTCTCAAGGATTAAACCTACCAACTTCTTACAATCACAATTATTTGCTTTCATAGCAAACCTCCTACTTTGTCATATCGCTTGGCGTATAGCCACAAACTTGCCTAAAAACATAAGAAAAGCGTTTATAACTTGAAAACCCTACTTGCTCTGCAACTTCGTAATATTTCATACTGCTGTTGGTTCTTAAAATTTGCTGTGCAACTTCAATTCTATGGCGTTGCAAAATATCTAAAAAGGACACACCTGTTAACCCTTTAATCTTACGACTTAAATAACCACTACTAAGACCAATATCATTTGAAATATCATCAAGACTTAAATGCTTTCTATAATCTTTCTTGATAACATCAAGAACTTGTTTGACGTATTCATCCCTAATTGAGACATAAAGATTATCTATTGAGTACACATCCTTATGTCTATAAGATGCAAGCTCTTCTCTTTCTTCAATTATTTTTTTTGCTTTGCATACAGCTTCACAAAGTTTTTCTTCATCTATAGGCTTTAAGATGTAATCAACAACAGAAAGGCCAATAGCGCGTTTTGCATATTCAAACTGACTAAAACCAGTAATTATTATTCCTTCAAAAGGATGACTCAAATTATCACTATTGGTTGCTTTTTCTAGCATTTGAATACCATCAATACCACGTAAATGAATATCTGTTATAACAATATCTGGAGAAAGTGCAATTATTTTATTCAGTCCTTCTTCTCCAGAAGAAGCTTGACCACAAATCTCACAGCCAATTTTATCCCAGTTTATAGTATTACACAAAGAAAGCCTAATAATTTCTTGGTCCTCAACGATTAAGACTTTACATGTCATAGAAAAAGCCCTCCCAAAGAACCATTATTACATTCTAGAGAAGAAAGTGCAGAAGAATTTAATGGAAATACGACACTTACACACGTACCAAAGCCATAACAATTTGATGTAATTGAAAGACCTGCATTCTCTCCATATAAAAGTTTCAATCTCCTATGCACATTATACAATCCAAAATACTTACTTGGAGTTTCTGAACATTCAAGAATATTCATAATATCATCCAACTTAGACTTCTCAATACCAACACCATTATCTTGAACATTAACATTCAAATAACAATCTTTTACATAAGCACTTACTTTACATTCACAACAGCCATCTACCGGTTTTGCATACTTTATTGCATTCTCAACTAACGGCTGGATACAAAGTTTTGGAATAGGAACTTCTAAAGCCTCTTTTGACACGTCAATTGAATAAGAAAAAGAATTAGGACTGCTCATTTTATTCATTGAAAGATAACTTTCTATATAATGCAAATCATCTTTTAGAGGCACAAATTGAGCACTCTCATCTATACTGTAACGCAATAAATTTGAAAAATCCAAAATCATTCTATTTGCAGCAACAGGGTCTACTTTTATATAACATCGTATTATCTCTAGAGTATTGAAAATAAAATGAGGATTAAACTGAGACTCAAGTTGTTTGATCTCGGCCCTTTCACGCATTGACGCTTCTATCCTATTAGATTGCGCTAAATCTCTAATATCTTGCAACAGCTCACTATAGGAGGCCTCAAGACTTCTAAACTTACTTCCAACTGGCACAATAGGAGAATATAGACCATTTTCTTTCATGTTTTTTATACTTGAAATAAGACTATCTATGGAGGCAGTTTCTTCGTACAAAACACGCCCACTTACACCGCTTATAGCACAGACCGATATCAAAAGAACAACACCAGAGGCTATGCTGGTTATAAGAATTGCTTTCGACAAAGTCCCAGCTTTTATAATAATGAAGACCCATGAGTCCATACTCTCTAAAAATTCAGAGGCAATATAGCACTTTTGAGCACCTATTACTACAAGACCAGTCTTCCCTCTATATTGAGTTTTTAGTTTAGAATATTGGTCTATATATTCGTTTTTTGAAGAAACAAGAGACGTAAAGAACGAGTTAGTAACAACAATGTCCCCCATTTCTCCATTTGATATGTACTCAAGAATTTGCGATGGGCTTAATTCAAAAACAAAATAACCAATAATTTCTTCATCACGAACAATAGCTTGACCAATAGAAAGAACCATAGAGGAAGTCCGAGCATTTCCAATTTGACTTAGCATTTTAGATGGTTCACTTGGGTTATTTTGAAGACGTGCCATAAAGCCAGTTTTGTATGGCACAGATGCAAGTAAATAACTAGATAAAATTGTAGAACTTCCAAGAATGAGCGACCCATTAGCATCTAGAAGGAAGAAATGAGCAGAAATATCCTGCTCATTTATAAAATTATACACACGCTCAGAAAACGCATTTCCGTAAATTTGTCCTGCAATTAACCTTTCTAACGAATGGTCATTTACAATAGTATCAAGACGTTCTTCGTAAGATGATACTATTTTCTCAAATTTTCGTGCCGCACTTTTACACTCCGCTTTTGCGCTATAGCTTATAGAAAAACCATAGAAG
>CAVDPO010000022.1:1514-4059 GCA_963610855.1 Segatella copri | reverse complement strand
TGGCAGACCCAAGAATTGTTCCAAATCCAAGTCCAATTGCACAAATAACTTATGCAGAATTAAGAGAACTTGCATATATGGGTGCCTCTGTTCTTCATGAAGATTCAATTGCACCTGTTAAAGACTTGGGAATTGCTCTTAACATTAGAAATACAAATGAACCAGACCACCCGGGTACTATGATTGTGGATAAAGTTGACGAGAAAAATCTTGAGCATGACAGGTTTATAACAGGTATTGCAGGAAAGAAGAATTTTGTTATTCTCACTGTTTCAAAAAGAATGCATGGAACCAATGAAACATTAAGAAAAGTTTTGGAAATTCTTGATCACTACAAGGTTCATGCAGAGCATATCACGATGGGAATTGATCAGTTTGCTCTTGTTTTGCAACAATCTAGCTTAGAAGATAGGATTTACGACATTGTTAGTGAGATTAAAAACCAATGTAGCCCAGAAGATGTTGAAGTCCAAGACAACATTGCTTTAGTTGCAGCTGTAGGTAGAAAAATGATTTTTCGCCCTGGTATTTCCGGCAAAGTTTTCAATGCTCTTGGAAATGAGGGTATTAATATTAGAACCATTGCTCAAGGTTCAGATGAGCTTGCAATCATTGTTGGAGTTGACAATAGTCAATTTGAAAATACTGTAAGAGTTTTGTATCAAGGTTTTGCGGGGTGAAGTTTGACACTGTTTGTTGCGTCAAGGAGGAGAGTATGAAAGAGTTTAATATTGCCGTGTTAGGTGCTACTGGTGCTGTAGGAAAAGAGATGATTAAGGTCCTTCAGGAGTATAAAATTCCCGTTAAAAATCTTCTTCCTTTAGCAAGTGCGAGAAGCTCTGGCTCAAAGATTATGTTCAATGGTACGAGCGTTGAAGTTCAAGAAGCTACCAATAGTAGTTTTGAAGGAATGGATTTTGTCCTTGGAGCTGTTGAAAACGATATGTCTAAGAGATTTGCTCCAGCCATTGTCAAATCTGGTGCAGTGTACATTGATAATAGTTCTGCTTTTAGAATGGACCCAACTGTTCCTTTAATAGTTCCAGAAATCAATGGCAATGAAGCTTTCAAAAATAGGGGAATTATTGCAAATCCAAATTGTTCAACAATCATTACTTTAATGGCTGTAGCTCCGCTTGCTAAGATTTCTCCAATTGAGACAATGATAGCGTGTACATATCAAGCTGTATCTGGTGCTGGCCAAGCCGGTTTTGACGAATTAGTTGGACAGCTAAATGATATTCATAATAATAAGCCAATTACAAAGAAGGTTTTTCCTCACCAAATTGCAATGAACGTCATTCCTTTTATTGGTAGTGAGAAAGAAAATCTTTACACTTCAGAAGAAATGAAGATGCAAAATGAAGGCAGAAAAATACTTGAGCTACCAGACTTGAAAGTAACTTGTACTTGTGTGCGTGTTCCTGTTATGAGATCTCATTCAATAGCCGTTACTATAAGAACTAAGCGAAAAATTACAGTAAAAGAGGCAAATGAGGCCATCTCTTTATTTCCAGGTTGCAGGCTTGTTCAGGATTATCCAACACCTCTAGACACTACAAATCAAGATCTTGTATGGGTTGGAAGAGTGAGAGAAGATCTTACAAATGACAATGGGCTTACTCTTTGGTGTTGTGGCGACCAAGTAAGAAAAGGTGCTGCAAGTAACGCTGTTCAAATTCTTCAACTCCTAATCTAATAAAACATACGGGGTATTACGTAAAAGCAACGCCTCTTTTGTTGTATATGTGTCTCATTTGTTAGATAATGTGAACTTGGATGTGGCGTGTATTTGTGATTATTACAACAAAATGGACAATCCTGTTAATATGCGCTATACATTAGGAAAAAGAAACAAAGTTTTTAGTAAGGAGGGCCTATGTATCAGATTGCTACTAAAAAGAATCTAAACCCTACAGTTACACAAATGGAGATTAAGGCTCCGTTAGTTGCGGCAAAGGCAAAACCCGGACAGTTTATCATTCTTCGTGTTGATGCAGATGGAGAGCGTATCCCCCTTACTATTGCAGGATCTAATAAAGAAAATGGAACTGTAAAAATTATTTTTCAAATTGTAGGTGCTACTACAGAGAAACTTAATCACAAAAATGAAGGTGATTATATTCAGGATTTTGTAGGTCCTCTTGGAGTTCCAACACGTACAGATGGAATTAAAAAAGTTTGCATCATTGGCGGTGGTGTAGGATGTGCAATTGCTATGCCAATAGCTCAAGAGTTTCATGAACAAGGTGCAGAAGTGACAAGTATTATTGGTTTTAGAAATAAAGACCTTCTTATATTGGAAGACGAATTCAAATCTTGTTCAAATAAGCTCTTTGTTATGACAGACGACGGCTCTTATGGTCGTCATGGCAATGTTACTGTTCCTCTTGGTGAAATGCTTAATGCTGGAAATACGTTTGATTTAATTATAGCAATTGGACCTGTTATTATGATGAAGTTTGTAACTCTTACAGCAAAACCATTTGGTGTGCCGGTTACTGTTTCTATGAACCCTATTATGATTGACGGAACTGGTATGTGC
>CAVDPO010000022.1:0-1504 GCA_963610855.1 Segatella copri | reverse complement strand
GGTGGTTGTAGGCTTACTCTTACTCAAGATGGCAAGAAAGTTACAAAGTTTGCTTGTGTTGATGGCCCTGATTTCAATGGCTATGAGGTAGATTTTGATGAGGCTATGTCACGTGGTCGCATGTATATGGATTTTGAGCGCAAAGCCCATGAAGAGACATGTAATCTTTTTAGGAATGTTTGAGGAGATATGGTATGGCAATTAATCCCAAAAAACATGAGATGCCTGTTCAAGAGCCACAGGTAAGAGCACACAATTTTAAGGAAGTAGCTTTGGGTTATACTCATCAAATGACTATTGATGAAGCAAATAGATGTCTTCATTGTAAGAATAAGCCTTGTGTGGATGGCTGTCCTGTTAATATTGAAATTCCATCATTTATAGATTGTATAAAGAAAGAAGATTTTGAGGGTGCGTACAAAGTTATTCATCAAACTTCCTCACTTCCTGCCATTTGTGGAAGAGTTTGTCCTCAAGAGACACAGTGTGAAAGCAAGTGTACTTTGGGCCTTAAGTTTGAGCCTGTTGGAATTGGACGTCTTGAGAGATTTGTTGCTGATTGGCATAACGAAAACTCAAAAGAAACTCTCGCCGTTTCTGAATCTAACGGTCATAGAGTTGCAGTTGTAGGCTCTGGGCCTTCTGGTCTTACTTGTGCAGGAGATCTTGCAAAGAAGGGATACAAGGTTACAGTTTATGAAGCTTTGCATGTAGCAGGTGGAGTTCTTGTTTATGGTATTCCTGAGTTTAGACTTCCAAAAGCTATTGTTGCAAGAGAAATTAATAGCCTTCAAGCAATGGGCGTTGATGTTGAGACTAACGTTGTTATTGGAAAAACTCTTACAATAGACGAGCTTTTTGCTATGGGCAATGAAGCTGTGTTTATAGGCTCTGGCGCTGGTCTTCCAAACTTCATGGGTATTCCTGGTGAGTCTCTTAAGGGCGTTTATTCTGCAAATGAGTATCTTACAAGAAGCAATCTCATGAAAGCTTTTAGAGAAAAAGATGATACTCCAATTATGAAAGGTGGAAAAGTTGCTGTCGTAGGTGGTGGAAACGTTGCAATGGATGCAGCAAGAACAGCTTTGCGCCTTGGTGCAGAAAAGGTTTATATTGTATACCGTCGTTCAATGAACGAGCTTCCCGCAAGACGAGAAGAAGTTGAGCATGCTCAAGAAGAGGGAATTGATTTTCAGCTTCTTAGAAATCCAATTGAAGTACTTGGGTATAATAATCCAGACAATCCACGCGATCCAAAGAACGGGTTTGTAACGGGTCTCAAGTGCATTAGAATGGAGCTTGGTGAGCCCGATTCTAAAGGTCGTAGAAGACCTGTTCCAATTGAAGATTCTGAGTTTGTTCTTGATGTTGACACTGTTGTTATTGCAATTGGAACATCTCCAAACCCTCTTATTAAGTCAACAACAAAAGGTCTTGAAGTTAATGCTCACGGTGGAATTATTGTTGATGAAAAAGGCTTAAGCTCAAGAGAAGGCGTTTATGC